>CAZMXD010000005.1:0-31034 GCA_964570185.1 uncultured Nitrospina sp.
GATATGCTTGTTTATGCAAAGGGCAATAATTTATTGGATGAAAACATCCGTAACTCGGCCTCTTTTTTGAGAAACTTTCAACCGGAGCCGGGAATTGGAGTAGAGGTTGGGATTAGACTTAAATATTAATTCTAGCTTTAAAAATATCGAATCATGCGGCGGGGTCTCCTCCAGATTTTTAGCCGGGTCTTGAATTTTGATTCAAGATCTGGCCCCCGTTTGCTTTATCTTTCCTCCTAATATTGCATTATAGCCCTCACTCTAATAAAAAAGGGCTTATGAGTTAAAATCCATTGATTTAAATGGGTAATTCTTCTTTGATTAAAGCCTTGAAAGAAGAAAAATATTTCTCTTTACATTCTTCATAGAATTAAGTAATTCTAGCCAAGTATTTTTCTTAATTAAAAATTTAAAAAATAATAACGTGTCAGATCCTTATTCTATAGACGGCCACAAACTAACTTACCACCCGAAGCGGGTTAGTCAGTTGTTAGATGTCGGAAATGACTGGGAAAAGGCCAAAGAAGCATATCCCATCTATATAGAGATATCACCCGTTGGCGCCTGCAACCACAGGTGTACTTTTTGCGCTGTTGATTATATAGGTTATAAGACGCGATCTTTAGATGTAAAAATGCTAAGAAGACGGCTACCTGAAATGGGAGAATTAGGAATAAAAAGTGTTATGTATGCCGGTGAGGGCGAACCGATGATCCATAAAGATATTGAAGAAATTGTTCAAATTACCAAAGATTCTGGTATTGACGTGTCTTTTACGACTAACGGAACAATCATGAAAGATACTTTTGTAGAAAAATCTTTACAACATATCTCTTGGATTAAAGTTTCGATGAATGCGGGAACGGCTTCTACTTATTCAAAAATTCACCAAACCGGAGAGCAGGATTTTAACAAGGTAATTCAAAATGTTCGGAAGGTAACTCGATTTAAACGGGATCATGGGTTATCGCTCTCTGTCGGAGTACAGTCACTACTACTTCCTGAAAACAAAGATGAGATGGAGCAGTTGACCAAGTTATGTCGCGATGAAATGGAAGTCGACTACCTTGTTATCAAACCCTACTCTCAGCACAAATTTAGCGAGACGCATCTGTATGAGAACGTCGATTACTCTCGGTCCTTTGAACTCGGAGAGCAGTTAGAACAGTGGAACACAAAAGACTTTAATGTTGTATTTAGATCGCACACTATGAAAAAACATATAGAGTCGGAAGAAAGTCGGTATTCTAAGTGTAACGCTACTCCTTTTGTGTGGGCCTATATTATGGCCGATGGGTCCTTATATGGATGCAGCGCATACTTGTTGGACAAACGTTTTGAATATGGCAATCTAAACGAATTGTCATTTCAGAAAATTTGGCAAGGTCCCCACCGAAAAGCGAACTTTCACTACATTATTAACGAACTAGATATTAGCGAATGCAGGAAAAACTGCCGCATGGATGAGGTTAATCGCTATCTTTATAGATTAAAAGAAGAACCCGTGCAGCATGTCAATTTCATATAGGGATAATAATCCCTTGTGGTTGCCAAAAAATCTTAAGTTCTGGATTGACTCGGATTGTTTATGGGTTTGTCGGGAAAAACATCTTTTTTATTGCATAACATAACTGACCACTTTGCCCCCGTAAAGCAATAAATGTCTACAACGGAAAATAAAATTCTTTCACTTGAAGCTCTAAAGAAAAAGACTCAAGAGCTCAAATCTCAGGGCAAGAAAGTGGTTTTGTCTCATGGTGTTTTTGACTTAGTTCACAATGGACATATCTCTCATTTAAAACAAGCTCGAAACGAGGGGGACGTTCTTGTCGTGACACTGACCGCAGATGAATATGTTAATCTGGGTCCTGGACACCCGATATTTTCCGAAGAACTACGTTCCGAGACTTTAGCGGCTTTAGAGTGCGTAGATTATGTTACCGTCAATAATTCCTCAATTGCCGAAAATGTAATTAAAGCAATTCAACCTTGTTCCTTCGTAAAAGGATGGGAGTACGAATCCATTTTTGAGGATCCTAGCGGTGATATCGCTAAAGAAAAACAAGCTCTAGATTCATATGGGGGAGAATTAAAATTTACATTTAATTCCAACCTTGACTCTCCTCATCTTCTAAATGAGCATTTGGAAATATTTTCTAGTGAAACCAGGGAATTTTTAAGAAGTTTTCGGGAAGCCAACTCCTATATAGAAATAATCAGCAAGTTTCAGAAATTTGATCACCTTAAGGTTCTTGTTGTCGGCGATGCCATTATTGACGAGTACCATTATGTAACCCCGCTTGGACAGGCAGGAAAGGGTTTTCACTTAGCGGTGAAATACGATTCCGAGGAGCGGTTTGCGGGAGGATCACTTGCCGTCGCCAACCATATCGCGGGATTTGCCAAGGAAGTGACACTTGTCGCGGGTTTAGGTAAAAATGACGGATATGAGGATTTTATTGACGGAGCATTGAAGCAACGGGTAAATCCGAACTTTTTTTTTAGCGATCAATCTTCAACGATAGTTAAACGAAGGTACGTTGACTTTGATTGGAATAAATTATTTGAGGTTTACTTCTCCAGTGATGACACGCCTGCCGAAAACTCTGACAAAGAGGTTTGCTCTTGGCTGGAACAACATTTAAGCGATTACGATTTGGTTGTTGTTCCGGATTTTGGCAACGGATTCTTAACGCAAAACATGGTAAACATTTTGTGCGATAAGGCAAAGTTTTTGGCAGTCAACACTCAGGTCAATAGCGGTAATCGCGGATATCATGTAATCAATAGATACACGCGAGCGGATTTTGTATCCCTCAATGAACCTGAAATTCGCCTGGCAACTCACAGTCGCCACGACTCTTTAGAAGTCATCATGAAAAAAGTGGCCAAAAACCTTCAAGCTAAATGGGTTGCGGTGACTCGCGGTACTAAAGGGGCTGTTATTTTAGATCAAACACGCGATAAGTTTTTTAAAGTACCCTCGCTTTCCACTAAAGTCGTGGATCGCATTGGTGCGGGAGATACATTTTTATCCCTTGCTAGCTTGTGCTTAAAAGATGGTTTGTCTTCTGAGATTGCCGCTTTTTTAGGAAGTGCCGCGGCCGCTTTGTCCGTAGGTACAGTTTGCAACAGGGACTCAATCGAATCTGTAAAATTAGGTAACTATATTACCAGCTTGCTGAAGTAATCAACGACAAATATATTTCTGCCTTATCGAAAAATCCGTTTTCATCAATAATGATATATAAAAACCTGGTTTTTGATTTTGATGGTGTTCTGGCCGAATCAAATGAAATAAGATTTGAAGGATTCCGTCTGCTATTCCAGGAGTTTCCTAAAGGTCAAGTTGACTTGCTTATTGATTATGCCAAAGCTAACGGGGGAGTTTCTCGATACGAAAAGATACGCTATTTTTTCGAAGAAATCCTTGGGGAAAAAATCACGCTAGAAAAAGTTCAGAGTTTGGCCGAACGATTTTCTGGTCTTGTTTTTCAGAAGATCATTGAAGCAAAACCTGTCAAAGGTTCGGTGGAGTTTTTGACCGAGAATGCTTCTAAGTTTAATTTTGCCTTGGTATCAGGATCTGATCAAATCGAATTGCGTTCGGTTTGTCGTGCCAGGGGAATTGACCACTTTTTTAAAGAAATTTTAGGTTCGCCGGTTAGCAAAAAGGAGAACCTCACCCAACTCCTTAAAACCTTTGAGTGGGAACCTAAAGATACGGTTTACATAGGTGATTCGAAAAATGATTTGGAAGCAGCCCATGCCAATCTAATCGATTTTATTGGGCGAGACTCGGGCTTAGTTAGATGGGATTGTTTAGAGGTTTCCAGGATTGGCGATATTTCCGAGTTAAAGAGCTTACTTGCCCGTAAATGACAAAAGTTTTTTAGAGGTCTTAATGAACCAGATGGAAGAAGTTCAATGAAAATTAAGGATGTCAGAGTTCATCTTCTCAGGAAGAAACTCGCTAGTTCTATGCGCATCTCGCGGGGTGGGTTTACTTTTCGCGAACATGCCGTAGTCGAAGTTGTCACTGACGCCGGGATTTCAGGAATCGGTGAAGGTGTGGGAGATCCTCCTATGGTCAAGGCAATTATCGAAGGGGTGCTCAAGAACGAGGTAACGGGTTTGAATCCTCTGGATATTGATCAGATCCGAAAAAAACTTTTGGATGGGAAAGTATATTTTGAGCGGAAAGGATCGGTAATTTGCGCCGCAAGCGCAATTGAGACAGCGTGTTGGGATATTAAGGGAAAAGAGAATAAAGCCCCATTATATAAGCTTTTAGGAGGTTTGGTTCGAGATAAAATAAAGGTTTATGCTAGTGATGTTTACTGGGAAGAGGATCCTCGCAGTATGGCGGCTAACGCGGAAAGAATCGCGAAGCAGGGGATTAATGTAATCAAGGTTCATCTGGGTTGCCTGCCACCGGAAGAAGAGGTCAAGCGTGTCCGGGTCATAAGAGAAGTTTTAGGCCCAGATGTTTCTTTAATGATAGACCTGAATGCTGGTTACGATGGGCCAACGTCTATACGGGCAGCTAAACTTTGGGAACCATATGATATTTTTTGGCTTGAGGAACCCGTTAACCCTGGTTTGGCGGATGTTCAAGCGGAACTACGCAAGAAAACAAAGATACCACTCGCTTCCGGAGAAAACGAATTTCGTGTGGAAGGTTTTAAATATTTATTTGATCAACAAGCGGTCGATATCGCCATGCCAGACATTGGCAGAGTTGGTGGTATTCAGGAGACTCTGGATATTTGTTGTCTAGCAAAAAACTTTAATATCCTCGTATCGCCACATAATTTTTCTTCTGGTGTCTTGTTGGCAGCCACAATGCATCTTATGATGGCTGTTAATAATGTAGACCTTTTAGAAATTGATATGTCAAACAATGCTGTTTATCACGAGTTTTTTGTGGAACCACTCAAGATTGAGAATGGCTTCGCTTTTCCTTCAGACCGACCTGGTTTGGGGGTAGAATTAGATGATAAAATATTGGATGCCTACGCCGAAAAGAATTAATCTTCCCTTGAGCAGAGGGAAATCTTATTTTATGAGGATTTAAAATGACAAAGAAGACAGTTATTATTACGGGCCCTGGTTTTCAGGATGAAGAGGTAGTTTATCCATACTACCGGCTTTTAGAAGAAGGATATAATGTAGAAATCGCTACAAAAGACGGGGTGGTCGTAAATGGAAAGTATGGTGTACCAGCTCGCGCCACTATGGCGACTAAAGAATTAAAAGAAGAAAATTTTGATGCTGTTATTCTTCCTGGTGGATTCGAAGCGCCTGACCGAGTGCGCCTTCTGCCAGAGGTACTTGATTTTCTCAGAGAAATGAATGGCAAGAAAAAGCTTATTGCGGGTATATGTCACGGACCATGGATTATGATATCAGCCGGGATCACTAAAGACAGAAAAATGACGGCTTTTTGGAGCATTGAAGCGGATCTCGTCAATTCCGGAGCTGATTATCAGCACAAAGTTCCCGTGGTCCTTGACGGTAATTTTATTACTTCCCCACATTATAATAACAATGGTGATTTTATGAAGGCAGTTGTAGAATATTTGAATAAATAAGGCTTTTGTTGGATGCCAGTGTAACTTTAATTGCAAATATTCGCATTAAACACCCTCCCTTTTTTCAGTCTTGGTTTTGTGGTCTTTAAAATTTTTATTAAACTTTGCTTTTATGCTCCCGGTTAAATCTTTTGCTGTTAGCCTATCGCGAACATGATCGCTGTCATTTACAAACATTCCGATAAACCACCTTCCCTTGTTGCTTTTCCATGAAAGTTTTTCTTTTGGATCAACTTTTTCTACGCCATGAGCTATGGAGCCGTAAAATATAACGGCATCTCCTATTTCTAATTTTTTTTCTATATTCATTCTTTTTGTTTTTGAAGACTTAAAATAAAACCCTCCTTCAAGAAAATCTTCGCCAAGTTTGCTCATTATTATCCCCGATACTATTCTTTGATTTTTTCTTGGGTCAACATGGTCTCTAAGCTCTCCGCCTCCGGCCGGATATCTTACTATCTGCAGTCTATCTATTTGTTCATCACTAGGTATGTTTTTTTCAAATTGATTTTTACCATTGCCAGCAAGACTTTTAATATATCTCCAATGTCTATATACCCCGTCTTTTAATTTTTTTTCTAATTTGCTTTTAATATTCCAATTATAAAAATAGAAAGAATGCTTGATTGTAAACAAGCTGTATTTTTTTGTTACATTCTTATCGATGGCTCTATGAAAATTAGGAGTGCCGTCAAGCATTTTGTGAAAACTTGTTTTTCTGGTCTTCTTGTAATGAATAGCCAGATCTAAGACCGTATCTTTAAGCTTGGGTGTTGCCGCATTCCTTAAAATGTACGCCGTTTTTTTTACATACATATTTCTTATTATTTTTTTTAAAAATTTTTCATTTTTACCGTCTACAGCTTCTTTTAAGACTTTAAAGTCAAGATATTTGACTTGTCCAACATATTTAGGGCATGGATAATTTCGCTCTAAATAATCCCAATACTTATTAATATTTTTTTTAAACAACATTATTTTTTTATTTCAATTAAAATTGTATTGCGCTGATATTAGGCTTAGTAAAAGATTTTTTTAGTCGTATGTATGAGGGCGGATTTACATCTCTATACCATCGTTAAGACAGACTACCAACCACCATAAACTATTCCATGAGTTTTTAAAATTTAAAAATTTCAATACGGCGGATGATTTGGCTGGTCATTTTTAAACTCGGAACTGTATTAGCTAAATACTCCTAAGTAAAAAAATTAGTCCTATATCCCGCGCTAATTCCTGACAGAAAAGAGCTTAACGAGAATATGATTATTGACTCTGTTGAGATTCTAAAGTAAATTTGTGACAGGAGTTTCTAATTCATTGAATTATATGAATGGATACTGGTGTTGATTCCCGCCATTTTTATTTCGTAGGTTTAAGGTTTATCCTGGCAAAGAGCGTGAAGGTTCTGCAAAAAATAAGCGGTATTTAAGAGGTTTAACGGTATTTAGTGACTGTGGAATTTCAAGATAAGCGTATTTTAATTACCGGGGCTTCCAAAGGACTAGGGTATATTTGCGCTCAGGAATTTGAAAAGCAGGGAGCGCAATTGGTTATGGTCGCTCGAAATTCGAGCAAGCTTGAGCAATTAAAAAGTACATTTTCTAACCCGGCTAATCACCTCGTATTTCCAGCGGATCTTCTGAATTGCGATAGCATACAAAGTCTTGTTAAAAAAGGTCTTGAACATTCAGGAGGGTTTGATATTGTATTGCATATTTTAGGAGGTGGATACGGTTTCAGAGATCCTTTGATTACATGGGAACAGCTAGATACTCTTTACAAGGTCAATGTTGGTGTTGCTGCTGAGATTAATCGGCTAATCGTGCCAGGTATGGTTGAAAAAAAATATGGTCGGTTAGTACATGTTGGGTCTATTGCTTCCCAGGAAGCTACCGCCTCTGTGGGTTATAATACTGTTAAATCGGCTCTAGCTGCGTATGTCAGAAGTTTGGGTCGCGAGTTAGCCGAATCGAAAGTGGTAGCTTCGGGAATTTTGCCTGGTGCTTTCTACGCTCCAGAAAACTCGTGGGAACGTTTGAAAGCCACTAAGCCAGAGGTGGTAAAGGAGTTTATTGAGAAAAACCTTCCTCGCAAACGAATTGCAGATGTTGATGAACTTCTACCACTGATTTTTTTTCTTGCGGGAAAGGCAGCTTCTATGATGTCCGGTTGCTGTGTTCCGATTGATGCCGGAGAAGGTAAAAGTTATGTTGGATAGAAGAACTTTTTAATTTTATTTGGCAAATTAGACTAGGTTTTATATGGATTCAGATTTACAGGTAATGGATGCGGCTCTAGATGAGGAAAATCTTTTTAAGGCACAGAATTGTCTTAAGGATATATTTAAGGGTCGAGTAATCAAAAAAATTCTTTTAGTAAATCCTCCAGATATTGAAGTCGGACTTTTTGATTATAATTTAACCAAGCGGGGTCGAAGTAACAACTACCCACCCTACGGATTAGGTGTTCTTGCTGGTCACTTAATAAGTAACGGTTACGAAGTTCGTATTTGCAATTTAAACCACGAGATTCTTGTGAAATGCCAGCAATCTAAAAATGCTTCCCAATTTAGTTTTGAAAAAACTTGGCGATCTAGACTAGCCGAAGAGCTTGATGGTTTTCAACCTGACTTGGTAGGTGCGACCTGTCTATTTACTGTCACACATCCTTCTTTCGTACAGGTATGTAAGGTAATAAAAAACCATGAAGCCTTTTGGATGGAGGGAAATGTATTGCCCTTAGTGCTTGGCGGAGTCCATGTTACTCATGATGTAGATACAATATTGAGTGACATTCCAGAGGCGGATTTTGTGTTTTTAAATGAATCGGAGTTGAGTTTTTTGAATTTTATCGGGGTAATTAATGGCGAAAAGCTTCCGCAAGAGCTAGGGCAATTAATCATTAATCATCCTTCAGGAAAATTACATTTTTCTCGAGAAACAGTTCCAGAAACTAAAGATCTTAGTACGACACCAGCTTTCGAGTTATTAGATCTGCCGGAGTTAGCTCAAGTTGGAACTCTGGGTTCATGGTATGGATTTAAGGATAAGGGAACTAAAATCGCAACAGCTTTGTCGAATAGAGGTTGCCGTGCTGCTTGCACTTTTTGCAATGTTCGGACTTTTAATGGCGTCGGGGTTAGGGGTAAAACTGTTGATTCTGTTCTTGAAGAACTTAGGGTGCTTAAATATGAACATGGCATAGGACATGTGATCTGGTTGGATGATGACCTCCTTTACGATGAGAAACGAGCTATAGAACTTTTTAATGGGATGGTTCAACAAAACCTTGGCCTTACATGGGATGCGACAAACGGAGTTATTGCCAGTTCCTGCAAGTATGATGTTGTGGCAGCTGCTGCGGATAGCGGGTGTATAGGGATGTATTTTGGGATTGAATCGGGGAATAACGATATTCTCAAGAGTATTAAAAAACCTGGTACTGTGGAAACTTTTTTAAAAGCAGCTGAGGTTCTTCATAAATTTGAGCAGATTAATACGAAGGGTTTTCTCATGCTAGGGTTTCCAGGAGAATCGCTTGGAATGATCTTTGATACAATTCACCTTGCAGAACAGATGAATCTAGACTGGAATAATATAGCGATTTTACAGCCTTGGAAGGCTACCCCCATTTATGACACCATGATTGAAGAGGGGCTTTTGGATGAAGAGGGAAAACAAAAAACAGGGGATAATAAATTTGCTCCATATAATCTTGGTCCTTATTCCCGTCAACGTGCTATCGAGAGCGGGCGAATTGCTTCGACTGATAGTTATGAGGAAATTATGGACGGACTGAGTTTGGACCAAAAGCCTGACCCTATGTACCTTGACGATATTTGGTTTTATATGAACTATAGAATAAATTTTTACAGATTATTCAGAGAGACTAGGCGCGAGAAACTTGAGCAAGGGTTAAAGTGGCTCAAATACCTCCATAATCTTTCCGCTCCAGACAATGCATTTATAATGTATTTCTATGGGCTTATTCAGTATAAAATTTTGGGTCGCATTGATGATAGTTTGATTGCAAAGCTTGATAAAAGGCTTAAGGTTTCAGCCTACTGGAGTGAACGGCTCAAAATTTTTGGATTATCTATTGAGCATCTCAAGACAGGAGCATTTCCTGGTAACGGGGATGCGAACTTGGAGTCGTGGAATCTTCCAGAGCCTTTTTCCTTTGCTAGTGCTCATTAGAGAAATAATATGTCATACAGTTCTGTAAAAATAGATCAGAAGTTTATTGATAAATATAATTCTGGCGGCCCTTATTATGTCTGCCATCCTACGGTGGGTCAGTGGTCTGGTGATTACGCTTCTCAACAATTTTCCGAAGCCCTTAAGAGCGAATTTGGCGGCCAGGAAATGCGCCCAATGTACCTTTATGCTCACTTCCCATTTTGCCCAATACTCTGTTACTACTGCCATTGCCATGTAGTGATAACTAAAAAACAAAGCCGCACCCAGTCTTTCCTTAATTATTTATTCAAAGAAATAGATACTCTTTGTGAGTTTTTTGAAAAAAACTCTATTATTCCAAATATTCGTGAAATTCATTTAGGAGGGGGATCCCCAAGTGTCATGAATACCGAGGAAATGGGTAAACTGGTAAAAAACTTAGGCAAGCTAGTCGATTATAAAAATCTAAATGAGTTTTCCCTTGAGATAGATGTGCGAACCGTCGACTGTGATCAGGTTTTAGCCTATGCGGAATTGGGAATTGATCGAATATCATTCGGGATTCAGGACTATGACCTGAAAGTACAGGAGGCGATAAATCGAGTGCAGTCGATTGAGCATATAGAAAAGCTTTTGGCTCCGAATATACGTAACAAGTTTAAAAGTATAAACTTTGATCTGATTTTTGGTTTACCTAATCAAACAAAAGAGTCTTTCAGAAAAACAATAGACACTACTTTACGACTTTCTCCTGATCGAATTTGTCTTTATCATTACAATCATATGCCTGGCATTTATCAGCATCAAAAATTAATCGCGGACGAAGATGTCCCCGTGGAACAAGATAAATCGATGATAAATGTTGAAGCAATTCAATCTCTCGAAGAGGCTGGATATGTAAGAATTGGGCTAGATCATTTTGCCAAACAAGGAGACGATCTGGCAAAGGCGGTTCGAGACAGAAATTTACATCGCAGTTTCATTGGCTATACTGCGGGACGCACTCATGACCTCATAGGAATCGGGCCTTCAGCAATTAGCGGGTTTGGCGGTCATTATTTCCAATCCATCTACTCTCTGGATAAATACTATGAAGCGATTGATGCTGGTGTGTTTCCAATATTGAGAGGGACCAAGCAGACAAAGGATCAAATGATTCGAGAGGATGTAATTCTCAAGATCATTTCAAACTTTCACCTTGAGTTCAAGGAGGTTGAAGACCGATACGGTATCGAGTTTAACTCTTATTTTCGCAAAGAGTTGGAATTATTAGAGGATTTGATTGCGGATGAGGCGGTGGAGTTGACGGATCAGTTTATTGATGTTACTCCACGAGGTCGCTTTTGTGTGCGATATGTTTGTATGATCTTCGACCAAGCTTATCAAGAGGGGAAAAAACATGTTCCTACTTCACGCAAGGATGATGTGTTAATTGAGGTAGATTAGCCAAATAACTGGTTATTTTAAATTTAAGAGAATTTAGGTCAGATTTAGTGAGTATTTAGGTTATCATTAAAGACCAAAAAGTATTTATTGATATAAAATTGAATATGAATGAAAAAGTGATTGAATTAGAAAAAAAGAAAGTGGTGCTGGTTGGGCTTTATTTGCCCGGAATTTATCCCCCCGGAAAGGATGAGGTTGTTTCGGGTTTGCTTTCAAATGCTTTTTTGAAGGCAACTGCCGAGGCTGATCCCGAAATCAAATCAAGGTATAGCTTTGACATTATCGATATTCCAACCACAATTGAAGCGTGTGAAATTGCCGAGAAAATCTGCAATCTCAAGCCTGACATACTGGCTTATTCTGTTTACATGTGGAATTACACCCAAATGGCTGAAAGTCTTGTTCTCGTAAAAGATACCTTTCCTGAAATCAAGGTCCTTTTAGGAGGTCCTTTGGTAACTTATACCCCTGAGGATATGCTCCAGAAAAACCCTTTGGTAGACGTGATTGTGTGTGGAAGTGGGGAGAGTCGATTCAAACAATTACTTAAAAACAATCTAGATGTGGAAATGTTAGAGTCTATCCCTCGCATTGCCTACAGAGATGAAAATCGACAAATTTGCCTTACCGAAGGAGATGTGCAGGAAGATTTAAACAACATACCTCTACCTTATCACAATAAGGCGGTTGATCTTAATGATGGCAGAAAACATACGGTAATCGTAGAGACTTATCGAGGGTGTGTGTTTGAATGCGGCTATTGCATCTGGGGTGAACCAGACAAGTCATTATACAAATTTCCTATTGATGGGGTTCTAAACGAGATTGATGAAATTTATAATAATCCAAATGTTGAAGCGGTAATATTTGCGGATGCTTGCTTGTTTTATACGCGGGAGAGGGCAAAGCAAATCATAGATAAAATCGTAGCGAGCTCTGAAGGAAACCGTATACCCACCGTTTTGACGCTGGATATTCTCGTTATTAACGAAGAAATGGTTCAGTCTCTTAGTAAGTTGAATATGATTCATGGTCAGTTGCATTTTGGAATGCAGACCACTAATCCGAAAGCTCTTGAACTTCTTAAGAGAAAAAGTGGTCCGGATGTGTTTAAAAAGAGAATAGAGCAAATCCGCCAAGTTGACCCCGCAGCACAAATCAGCTTTGACCTAATTTATGGGTTGCCCGGGGATAATTACGAGGCCTTTAGGGAGTCAGTTAATTTTGCCATGAGTATGGACCCTGGAAAACTGTATTTTTCTCCTTTGTTACTTTTACCCGGTACTCCTTTTTGGGATCAAAAGGAAGAATTAGGTTTTGATTATGATCCGTTACCTCCTTATATGGTTCGGTCGAATAAGCACTATTCGCCGGAAGATATGGAAAAAACTTTTCGTTTGGTGCTTTGGCTTTTGACAATTATGTATGTTCCTGCAATAAGGGACGCGATTGTAAAAATACCTAGTTACAATTCAGCGTTCAGATCGATAGAGTTGGTTGATCGCTATATTGAGATACTTAGAGAGTCTATCGATCCAGTCTCAGAATGTGAGTGTATTTTCACTATTGATAATAATAATGATTCCAGAAGGCATGTGATGAATGTTATTTCTAGGCCAGAAAATATCCTACTAGCTTATGAAGCTACGCAACAACTTTTAAGTGAATGCGATGCTGAAATATTATCGGAGGATATAAAAATTGGGATTGATTATTATCGCACCATATGTGTTCGAGAGAATATCGGAGATAGTGATTTTTACGATCAATATGATCGCAAAAAGATAGATTACATTAAAACATCTTGGGTTACTGCATAAAACTTTATATTTACGGAATAATTTGTGTTGAGGGGAGATCTAATACGATGACGGTTTCATGTTATCAAAATTAAGAGAGGTCTCATGAGCGGGATTGATAAAGGTAACGGGATTTTGTGGAAAGCTGATTCCTCGGATAAAGATAAGGTTCGAGTGGGTCCTGGTGTTGTTGAGTTGGAGCAACGTAAGACCAAACTTCAGCAGCATGTGGAAGAAGTTTCACGAAACGGCTATACGGTCCTCGAAAACTGTGTAAACATGGAACAACTCGGCTTTTTCAGTGACCAAATTGATGCCCTTTATCAGCTACAGGTTAGAGAAGTTGGGGACGAAGAAAAACTTGTCAAAATTGGAGACGAGCTAAGCGTTAAACATCTTGTCATTTATGGCGAAATTTTTTTAAGTTTGGCTGTTCATAAAGAGATTCTTGATCTGGTAGGGGAATTTCTTGGAGAATACTTTATCTTAAACCTTCAAAATGGGGTGATTAACAAATCTGATGTGTATCACTCAGCGCGCGATTTTCATCGAGATCTTTTTTTTCAACATTACTCTTCATCCCGTCCCTTGGCTATAAGCGCACTGGTTTGCATTGATGACTTTACCTCTGAATCGGGTGCCACTTTTCTCTTGCCAGGATCTCACAAGTTCGATGCTTTTCCATCTCCAGAGTTTGCCAAAAAGCATGAAAAGCAGATTGTGGCAAAAGCAGGTTCTGTTATTATAATGGATTCAATGGTGTATCATCGTGCTGGCGAAAATACTTCTGGAAAGACTCGCCGAGCCATAAGTCAAATTTATACTACGCCAATGATTAAACAACAGATTAGCTTACCTAAAGCTCTTGGCGGAAAATATATTAATGATCCATTTCTTGCGAAGTTTTTAGGGTATGAAAGCGAGACAGCTGAAAATGTGCTTGCCTGGCGAAATGTAAGGTTAGACAGGCATAAGGAAGGTGGTAAACGAGGTCGTCAGATTACATAAAAACTGCTAGCGGGTTATTCTTATGAAAGACGTTTATACAAAACTAAAGTTTTTAAGGTTTCGAGAACAGTTAGACGCTCTTGAAAACGGGAAGATTGCTCCACCGGTGCATGTTCGAATTAAACCGATGAATCCCTGTGATCATGATTGTTGGTACTGCGCCTATCATGTAGAAAATCTTCAGCTTGGTAATTTAATGGAATATAAGGACAAATTGCCAAGAGACAAGATGATGGAAATTGTTGAAGACCTTGCGGAAATGGGTACCAAGGCTGTCACCTTTTCGGGTGGGGGAGAACCCCTAATTTACCCTCATATTGCTGAGGCCGCAACCAAACTTGGTCGGTCTGGAATTAAAATAGCGTCTCTTACTAATGGCTCTCATTTACATAATGAGATAGCAGAGGCATTTGCCACCTATGGCACATGGATCAGAGTCTCTATTGACGGATGGAATGCTGAAAGTTATGCAAAAATTAGAAACGTCAAGATAACGGAATTTGACTTAGTCATCAATAACATGAGGAATTTTGCGGATCTTAATTCTTCATGTGTTTTAGGCGTTAATTATGTGATAGATAACGAAAACTATGGTCATGTGTTCGAATTTTCTAAATTAATGAAAGACGCAGGTGTTAATCATTTTAAAGTTATGGGTGTAATAGTTAGTAATGATGGTAAAAAAAGCAATGATTATCATGATCCAATAAGAGAAAGAGTCCAAGAACAGATCGCACAGGCTAAAGACCTTGAAGATAATAAATTTAAAGTCATAGACCACTATCACGAGTTTCCTGAAAGATTTGACAAAGAATACACCACCTGCCCTAGCACACAATTTTTAACTATCATAGGCGCTGACTCTAAAGTCTACTCTTGTCATGACAAGGCATATACAGAACTAGGTCTTTTGGGATCTATAGAAAATAGAAGGTTTAAGGATTTTTGGTATTCAAAAGAGAACAGTAAAAGAATGTCGGAGATCAATCCTAGTATTCACTGTCAGCACCATTGCTCTGAACATAAGAGAAATTTATTGCTTCACGAATACATGAGCGTTGATACAAACCACCTGGAATTTGTATAAGAATAAAAACCCAACTTTTTGCGAATCTAACAGAGTGGGTATAGTTCGGGACACTCCTTTTTTAATTCATTAGCATAGGCCCTCGCCATTTTGAGTTTAAATAATTTCTCCATCTCATTTAAGTTGAATCTAATTAAAAAAAACATTTATGAAAGAATTTGATATTGGCTATCCCCATTCTGGAGCACGTCGCATTGTAGAACCGGGCTTTCGGACGGCGAAAAATAAGATTGTTGCTTGGAAATTAGGTAAAGAATATTACGATGGTGACCGCATGAATGGTTATGGCGGATTTCGTTATGACGGACGCTGGGCTAAAGTGATTCCAAACATTGTAAGTGAATATGGGATTAATGAAGGTTCCGCAGTGCTGGATGTTGGATGCAAAAAGGGTTTTTTTATGTATGACTTAAAGCAATTGTTTCCTGGAATCAAAGTGCGGGGTGTGGAAAACCACCCCTATCCAATTGAAAGCGCTATGGAAGCCGTCAAAGGAGATATTGTTCTCAGTCCTTATGAAAAGCTTCCTTATGAGGATGGTGAATTTGATTTTGTCCTTGCGTTTGCCTCTATCTATATGCAGAATTTCGGTGGAGTCGTGGATGCTTTAAGGGAAATCCAGCGGGTAGGTAAGGGGAAAAGCTATGTGACTCTCGGAGCTTACCATACACTTAAGGATAAGGAGTTATTCCAAGAGTGGACTCTTTTGGGAACTACTGTTTTGCATATCGATGAGTGGTTGGAGGTATTTCAAGAGGTTGGCTATACAGGAGATTATTTTTTTACCACTGCAGAGTCGCTTCATCTTGAACGTAAAAAGTAGATACCCGTGGAGGATGATTTTAGCAACTAGGTTCTGATCGCTTATGTCGAAAGAGATTAAAGAAGCAGCTATAACCATACTCCACGTTGACTATAAAAGTTTTCTTTTACAATTAAGGGATCTCAAGCATTGGATCCCCTATCCTGGCCATTGGGGCGTTTTTGGCGGTGAAATCAAAGACCACGAAAGTCCTGAAACAGCAGGCCGGCGAGAACTTGAAGAGGAATTAGGTTATGTCCCCCAGACCTCAACATATTTTCGAGATTATTATATAGATTCAAACGTACATCTCCATATTTTTTATGGTGATATAACGGTTCCTTTTACAGAATTACGACTTATGGAAGGCATGGACATGGGGCTATTCTCATTAGAACAGATATATAGTTTAAAACTCTACTCAAAAAAAATGGGCAAAAGTTTTCCAGTCCCCCCATTGCTTAAGGAATTTTTTAAAGATTTTATGGAACATATTTCTTCATCCAAGTTAGAGTAAAAATGATTCTAAGATTCGGTAAAGATTTGGGTCAACAGAAAATGACTGAGGAGGTTTTTCATGAAGAAAAGCCTAAACCGCCTGTTGTTAAAACGACTGCGGAGGTGGATTACTCAAGGGTAATTGTTGTTAAGCCCTGGGGTTACGAGTACCTTGTTTTTGAAAACGAGCATGTAGCAATTTGGATGCTTCACATTGTACGGAAACGTAAGACATCCATGCATTGCCATCCAAATAAAATAACCGCATTGGTTCTTTTATCTGGGAAGGCAACTTGCTTTAATCTTGAAGGCGAGCAAGAATTAAATCCTCAAGATGGCGTTTTCATTGACCGTGGAGTTTTCCACTCCACCGAGGCTTCCAGCGAACTACCCATCGCACCATTGTCAGAAAATGGAATTTGGGTGATGGAGATAGAATCACCTCCAAATAAGAGTGACCTTGTTCGCATGAAAGATGAGTATGGGAGAGCTGGGGCTGTTTATGAAGGTAAGAATAATATGGTTTTTGATCCTGTTGATCGCATCAGATTCAAAATACCGCAGAAAGGCGCCGTCTTTAAAGAGGAGTTTCAGGATAGCGTATTTACCATCTGGAAGGGGGTAATTTCTAACCAGAGTGAATGCCCATCAGCAGATGCATTGGTTACCGTAATTGGCCGAGAGCCTTTAGCAAATTCAGACAAAGTTTGTCTCAGGACGGCGGAGCTTACAACTTATAAGGAGTTTGCGCATCAAACCCGGAAAGAAAAATTAGATGGATTTACATTTTTAGCTATTGAGAAAGCTCAGACTCTTATGAAATTATCAGATTATATTTTTTCCCGTATCGCTGACCTCGGAGTCAAAGATGTATTTACGGTTTCCGGAGGAGCAGCAATGCATTTGCTCGACTCTTTAGGGTCTAATGAAAACCTGAACTATGTCGCTAATCATCATGAACAAGCTGCCGCTATGGCTGCAGAAGGTTGTGCCCGCATAACTGGCAAACCAGGGGTCGCACTAGTTACCTCGGGTCCTGGGGGCACTAATGCTATAACAGGGGTTTGCGGTGCCTGGATTGATTCAATTCCTACAATTTTTATTTCGGGTCAGGTAACTTCTAATACCTTGATAGGAAAAACGGGTTTGCGCCAGTTTGGGATACAGGAATCGGATGTCGTGACTATGGTTAAATCGATAACAAAATATGCCGTCACCGTTACCGACCCTAGTCAAATCCGTTACCATATGGATAAGGCTATTTATTTGGCGACTAACGGCCGTCCAGGTCCTGTGTGGCTAGACATTCCGCTGGATATTCAAAGCAAGCATATTGACCATGATCAGCTTCTGGGTTTTGACCCTTGTGGAGGAATTGCTGCAACTCAGGAAAACGCTCTACAGTCAAAAGTGAGTGAATGTATTCACATGCTTAAGCAAGCCGAGCGTCCCGTTTTAATAAGCGGATATGGGATCCGTCTGGCCAAAGCAGAGTCCGAATTTGTTCGTTTGATTGAAAAACTGGGAATTCCAGTGATTACCTCTTGGACTACGAGCGATCTCGTGCCTAGCTCGCATGATCTTTTTGTTGGGCGAAGTGGGATTTTTGGAGATCGTGCAGGTAACTTTGCCGTACAAAATTCGGATCTATTGTTGAGTATCGGCTCGCGCCTTTCGGTTCCCCAAATCGGTTACAATTTCCCAATTTTCGCCAGAGCCGCAAAAAAAATTATCGTAGATATTGATGAGGCTGAATTAAATAAACCATCTATAAAGCCGGATTTGCCAGTTCCTGCTGATGCTAAAGAATTTATAAATGAATTGCTTAACCAGTGGGGTAGTGAGCAGTCTTTGCGAATTGATGAGTGGCGAGACCGTTGCAAAAAATGGCGTATTAAGTATCCCGTTGCTTTACCCGAATATAAAGAGGAAAAGGATGCTGTTAATTCTTTTCATTTTATAGATGTGCTGTCAGCAAACTTGGATAATAGTGCGGTGGTGGTAACAGACATGGGAACTAGCTTCACTTGCACAATGCAAACTTTTCAGACCAGAAAAGGCCAAAGATTATTCACTTCGAGTGGTCACGCATCGATGGGCTTTGGGCTTCCGGGGGCTATTGGCGCTTGTGTAGGCAACGGAAGAAGAAAAACTATTTGCATCAGTGGGGATGGCGGACTACAGATGAATATTCAAGAGCTTCAAACGTTGGCGCATTTTAAATTGCCAGTCATTCTTTTTGTTTTAAACAATCAGGGTTACTTAACAATCAAGTCAACCCAGCAAAATCACTTCGGGAGATTTGTCGGTGCGGAGAAAAGCTCGGGCATAACCTGTCCCGATATTGTCAAAGTGGCTGAAGCTCACGGAATAGAAGCTGATCGGATTTCCAATACCGATGAACTGCATGCAAAAATTCATTCTGTTTTAAATAAACCTGGTCCGTTTGTATGCGAAATCACCATGCCGGAGACACAACCTCTTATTCCCAGAGTGTCTTCGCTTAAAAAACCTGATGGCTCGATTATTTCAAAACCGATTGAGGATCTCTATCCTTTTCTAGACAGAAAAGAATTTTCCGAAAACATGATCATTGACTCTGTGGAGATTCTAAAGTAACTTTACATAACGCACTTTTAACGTTCTGCTTAAATGGATTGTCATATGAGTAATGAAAATAGCAAGTTGACAGTGACCAATAAGAAGCGAGTGGCCATCGTCGCTCTTTATATGCCTGGTATTTATCCGCCTGGGGATGATTCGGTTCCCATGCATTTTTTGGCGCCTCTTTATATAAAAGCCGTTGTGGAAGCCGATCCTATCGTTTCAGCTCAATACGATGTTAAGGTTTTCGATCTGCCTACCACTTGGACGGAAGAAAAGATTGTTGAAGAAATAAACGAATTTGACCCGCATGTTCTGGCATATTCTCTGTATGTATGGAATTACGAGATGTTTGTTGCGACTTCGAAGCTTCTTAAACAAATAAATCCGAATCTTCATGTCGTTCTGGGGGGACCACAGGTAGGAGATGATCCAGAAGGCATCTTAGAAGAAAACCCGCAAGCGGATGTAATTATTGTAGGGGACGGCGAATCTCGATTTGTAAAGTTGCTTGAATGCAAAATGGATATTGCTGGGCTGGCAAAAATTCCACGAATTGCTTACCGTGAAAATAATGGCAAGCCTGTGTTTACGGGTGGAGAGCACAAGGAAGATCTTTCTAAAATACCTTCTCCTTTTCAGTCGGGAGCTATCGACTTGCACGACGGCCGGGGCCATACGGTAATCGTTGAGACATATAGAGGGTGTCCATTTACTTGTAATTATTGTGTTTGGGGAGATTTTGAAACCAAACTAAATCTTTTTCCCATGGAACAAGTTCTTGGAGATATTGAGGTGCTTTACAATAACCCAAATGTTAAAACAGTTGTTTTTGCAGATGCTTGCCTCTTTTACACGCGTGAAAGAGCCAAATTGATCATTGATAAAATCGCATCTTGTAAATATAAAATACCCACATTTTTATCCTTGGATATTTTGGTTGTTAATGAGGAAATGATCAATTCTTTGAAAAAGGTTCATTTTCATGAAAATTCATACAACTTCGGTTTACAAAGCACTAACTCCGAAACCTTAGATTTGGCTGGAAGGAAGGCCAAGCAGGAACTTTTTATTAAAAAAGTTGCTGTAATTCGAGAAATCGATCCTAACGCAGAAATAAGTTTTGATCTTCTCTATGGGTTGCCAGGTGATAATTATGAATTATTTAGGGAAACAGTGGAATTTGCTTTGAGCTTGTCTGTCAGAAAACTATATTTTTCAAATCTTATTCTTCTGCCTGGAACAACTTATTGGGCCGACAGAAAAAAGCATGAAATTTTCTATGGGAATTCTGCTCCTTATGTTGTCGGCTCAACCAAAACCTACCCTCTAGAGGAAATGAAGAAGACCCGAGAATTTGCAACAATGACACTTCATATCCTTTATTCACACCCAGTTAGGGATATGATCTATAAAATGGTTGAGTATAAACCAGACCTTAGACGAGTCGATCTAATAGATAAGTATGGGGAAATTATTTCTAAATATATAGATCCCTTTCAAGATGTCGATTTACATATTTTGTCTATTGCCGCTAATAATCTTGCCCGCAGACAAGTTTTTAATCGCATGTCCTCACCTCAAAATTGTTTAATTTCTTACAAAAGCGCTCTTGAGTTACTTAAATTTTTCAAGATGGACCACTTGGAAGACCTAAATCAATTCGTTCTGCAAGGGAAAGAGTATTACGAACTGGTATGCTCTATTGGGGCAGGAGAGGCAGAAAAAAGCTGGTTAAATGAACACGATTTCCAAGACCTTAAATATATCCAGTATAAGTGGCGTGTTTCAGATACCGTTCAATCCGAGGCAGATGCCGTATCTAGCGCCTCGGAGGTTGCCGTTTAGTATTAAGGCTATATTTTCCTTGTTTTAGCTTGGGCGGTGTTTTTCGATAGTCGGTAGTAGTCGTACAACAGGAAACAAAAAAACCTGCCTGTATCCAGAAAGTTCTTCCACTTCATTGCCCGTGACTTTCCTTCCGGGCGATTTCTTATCACTATAGAAATTTCTCGGTAAGTGCATTGATGGAATTTTAATAGCTTTGCCAAGCACTCGGCCTGAAAGGTGTATTTTCGGGATCGGATGGTGATGTTTTTCAGGCAGTCAGTTCGACAAAGAGCCATAGCATTATAATACTTTAAATTTAGCCCGGTGATCAGATTCATAATCCAAGTAAAAATTGCCGATAGCTTTCTTCTGAGAGGTGCGCGAAATTCCGGGTTTGCAATGTGCCCGACAGTAATGTCGGTGGCTCCAATTCCCTCTAAATAAAGGTCAATGTAATCTTCCGTAAGCGCACAATAGCCGCCAGTGTACATGAAATATTCCTTTTCGGTACACCTTAACCCCTGTTTATAACCAGTTCCCATTCCAAGAGGCTGGTCGTTGTGAATTATCTTGACCAGAGAGTTTTCTTTTTTTATACCTTCGGCAATTTCACCTGTCCGATCGGCACTACCATCATTGATTATGATGAACTCATAATCTAGCCCTTTTTTTATGATAGACTTTTTATAGGTTTCGTAGGTAAGCCTGAGAGCTTTCTCTTCATTCAGGGCCAGAATTACGACCGCAATAGAATGAGGCATAAAAAGTTTTCAATGAATGGGTTTGAAGGGATGACCAAGCATTTAACCCGGTCAAAATCGACTTTCTTTTGAGACCACGGAGGAAAAATAGTATCAATTAAACCAACATTATTCAACAAATAAGTCGATAATTACATTGGTTTATAATATCTTAATTTTCATTTATATAATGGTTTGAAAAGTTTTTATGAAAATATTCGTCTCTGGTACGGTTTTGTTTTTCGTGGCTTTTATTCTTCATCTGATAGTTTGGAGGATACGTTTGCCAAAAAAACAAACTAAGGCATTAGCTATTATTTTTTTTGGAACTTTCCTGACTTGGAGTCTGTTTTTGTTGTGTCGGTGGGTATTTGGTTTAAGTTGGGAGTTTTACTTCCCCTCCAAAATTTCAGAATATACCCACATTTTACTGTATTTCACTGCGGTTACTTTTGTTTATATAGGTGGATATACTCTTCTTGAAGCTGATAGCCCATCGTTAATGCTTATCGACCGTATCCATACAGCTGGAACTGAGGGGCTGGACAAAGATAGCCTTTATACGTGTTTGAATGACGGGACCCTGGTTGTTCCCCGCGTTAATGATCTTCTCCGAGATGAAATGGCTACCCTTGAAAATGGGGTATATAAAATAACACCTAAAGGTGCCTGCATGGTTCGCTTTCTAATGTTTCACAGGCAACTGATGAAAGCGGATCGCAAGGGAGGATAAAAAACATGGTTCATGATTGGTGGCTGGTTTTTAATCCTATTTTTGGACTCGTCTCGAATGTAACTCTACAGATATTATCTCATCGGTTTTTTTCTGGCTTGACCTTGTTGCGGTCTGTCTTTTTTGGTTTTGGTGTCGGATTCGTTTTTGTGATTGGATGCGAAATATTACGATACGATCAGGGCTACTATGCTAGAACTGGAGATTTCTGGGCGATTATGATTACCAACAGCATTACATATGCTTTTATTGGGTACTGCTATTTCAGTTTAATCGGCCTTGGCGAAACAGCACGTCGGGTTCGTTTGCTCAAAGACCTGTATGCTGCACCTGAAGGATTAAATTTAAGTGATATTCTTGCTGGGTACAGTGCAAAAGATATGGTTGATATGAGATTGGATCGGCTTCTACATAATGGCCAAGTAATTCAAGTTGGCAATCGTTTTTTTATTGGCAAGCAATTAATGCTTTTTTTAACAAAATTTTCGATTTTTATGAAACTGATTGTATTAGGGAAGAAAAGCGAATTTGACTGATTGTAAAAAGTTGGTTGTCAATAAATGTTTTAATGTATAATGCTTTTGCGCTTTCAAGCCGAAAATATCTATAAGGCTATTTCTTTAATTTTATGGGTTTTAGGTTTAGCTGGTATATTGAACCCATTCTTAATATTTTTAAAATTCTAGATTTTTACATAATGGAGTAGAGTCTGATATGTTGCTAATACACCCCGCAGAGGAAAGTTTTGGTGGTATTTTGTCTAGATATGTTCCTAAAAGCCTTCCTGTTGCCGTAGGAATTATTGCTGGGTACCTTAAAAAATGGGGTGTTGAGAACATTCGGATTATCGATGAGGAATTCGATAAGCTGAACGAAGAAGATCTGCAAGATTGTGTCAAAGGGCTTGATCAACCCTTGCTCATCGGTATTACCGTCATGACTGCACAGGCTCGGCGTTCCTATGAACTTGCTGAGATGTTTAAAACAAAGTATCCGGACTGCACGATCGTCATGGGCGGGGTTCATGTCACTGCTGTGCCGCAAGAAGCTTTAGACACGGGAAATGTAGATTTTGTAGTTCGTGGCGAAGGCGAAGAGATTATGCGCCAACTATATTTCGGTTTGCGGGAAGGTAAAGACTGCAAGGATATTAAGGGGATTTCATACTTGGACGATGAGGGAGAAATTGTAACTAATCCTGATGGAGACCTCATTGAAAATTTAGACGATATCCCCATATTTCCCTATGAGTTATTTGATGGTTCAAAATATGACCTAGGGCATGTAGCGAGTGCCAGAGGGTGCCCCTACAAATGCTCCTATTGCAGCCAGCGTTTGCTGACTGGTTTTACTTACCGATGGCATTCCACCGAGCGCATCATAGAGAATCTAGATATACTGATCAACAAATATCACGTTCAGCATATTTCATTTTATGACGACGTTTTTAGTACCAACAAGAGACGAGTCCTAGATTTATGCGAGGCTATGGTTAACGCTGGTTTCCCTGAAAAATGTGACTTTACTATCCAGACCCGGGCAGATAACCTCTACGAGGAAATCATGCCCGCCCTGAAAAGCATTAATACCAAAACTATCAATATAGGGATGGAAACAGGATCAGAACGCATGGCTCAGGTAATTGCCAAAGACGAAACAGTAGCTACTCATCTGGAGAAAATTGAGCTGTGTAAAAAATATGGAATCAATGTGTCCCTGAATATGATATTCGGTTTTCCGTCTGAGACCCAGGAAGAACGGGATGAGTCTTACTACGTCGCAAAGAATGCCGATGTGGGTTTTGTGAAATTCAATAATCTCATTCCTTATCCAGGTACGCCTATTTATGAGGATGCGAAAAAATCGGGGAAAATGCATATTCTGCCAGGTTGGGTTAATTGTAACAGTATGCTTTCCTTGACACGCAGTATTTTATCGCCAACTCCCTTACCTTATGTGCCAGAAGGTACTACAGAGTTTGAACTCAAGCGAGATATTATAAAACGCAACTTACAATATTATTTCCAGTGGAAAATTATTAAAAGGATTTTAACTCGTCAGGAGCTGGGAATGGGATGGGCTGAAGTCCCAAAAGGATGGTATTTGAATTTCTCGGAGATCCTCGGGCTTTGCCGGATGTCCCTAATGCTTGGCAGTAACCTTCTGCTTACCTTTCTGCCCGTATGGATCGGAGATGCGGTTTTTTCTTTGGTAAAACGACAGCAGTCTATAAGACCGCCGAAAGATATTAAAATAACCTCAAGAACATTTAAGAGATCCTCTATACAAGATGTTGTACCTGAAGCTTCTGGTGTTAATGCACGTGACAATGCGGAAGAAGTGTCTAATGCTTGTTAGTTTTTCCTCGAGCATTTTCCTTGAGCATTTTCCTTGAGCATTTTCCTTCCAAAACGGGTGGTTTAAAGCAGTTTATCCTCATCTTCTTCAAGTTTGATGATTTGTTTTACAGAAAGATGATCGTGGAAAATAAAATAAATTCCCGCCAATATCTGTGTCAAAAACCCCCAACCCCAAGCAACCATTCCGAACGCAGCTGCCACAGCGGCGCTTTCGCCAAGGATTTTATGCAAGGCAACAAAAATAGCGGCTTGGATAGAGCCTAAAAACCCAGGAGTAGGAAAAACTGTCATGAAGATCGGGATGATTATCGCTAATAGCAGAAGGCCTTCAATACTTTTGGTTTGCACGTCAAATGCTAGGCACAAGGGGTAGTATGCCGCAATAGCAAAGGCCCATTCTACTATCGAATAAAGGCCTGCTTGAATTAGGTCTACTGGGTTTCTGACACTATTTAATCCCAGTAAAAATGAACCGATCACGGATTGAATTTTTTTTTTCAAGGTTTCGGGAAAAAACTTTAGAGGATAATTCAACAAAGGCGCTAATTTTACTTTTTGGAAAACCAATAAATAGATCAATATGATCAAACCACTCAAAATACAGAGGGTTAAAATTCCAAAGCTAAAGAAAATATCTTCCAGCGAATTTCCAAGCCATAAGGTATTTGAGTTGAAAATTTCCGTATAAAAAACAAGCATCACCGAAATGAGTGTCAGAAGCATGAAGATATCGAACATCCTTTCAACCATTATGGTGGCCAGTGAAATTCCAAAACTTATTTTCTTTTTTTTCTTTAGGAGGTATGCTCGCAGGGGTTCCCCGGCTCGAAGTGGTAGCATGTTTCCCATTTGCCCGATCATTATGGAGGAAAGCAATTCCCTCGCTTTTATTTTTTGAATGGAAGAGAGCAGAATTTTCCAACGTAGGGCACGGGAGATAAAAATCCCGGCTGATAAAAGAGTCGAGGGTATAAGGTAAAGGTAATGAGCTCCATTAAATGCTTCCATAAAATCATCCATGGAAATATTCCGGAGTGTGAAAAATATTGCCAAAGATGCGATCACCAAACCTAAAATTAATGTTTTGGCCTTCTTCATAGATATCAATTGTTTAAAAATTAACGAGCGGGTAACTTAACAGAAATACCTCGTTAATTCTAGATACGATATTTAGAATCTAATGACAGATCAAAAAAAAGAGCAAACCGCAACATTCGTTTATGGATCAGAGTTTTCCGTTGGCTATGTTTGGCTTATTCCAATAGGACTGGTAGTTAGCTTGGCAATTATTTTTGCCCACGGTGTTAGCGTTTTTGATGGTCCAAGCTACTTCTTGATGGCTTACTTTTTTCAAAACGGCAGTCAATACACAGTCGACCCCGTAATTACAACATTTGTTAAGCATTCCACTCCATTTTTGCTAAAGGTTTTTGCGCCAGTCATAGATATTCCCTTCTACCATTTGGTGGTAGGTGTTATTACCAAAGTTTTTTTGGTATTTATTTTTTATATGCTTGCGTGGAAAATGACACGTAGTAGCCTAGCGAGTTTAATATCGGTTTTTATCTTGTTTGGAGTAGCAGACTTTCACGTTGGGGAATATCACATTTTAAACCTGCGCCTTCCCATAGGATTTACGAGCAATGAACTTCGTATGCCTCTCTACCTCAGTTTCAGGCAAGTAGGAACGATTTTTTCTCTTGGCGCAACCCTGTTTTTTTTAAACAAAAAATTTCTACTAAGTTCTATTTTTTTGGCTTTTGGGGTTTATTTTCATCCGCTTAACTTACTAGGTTTTTTTCTATGCTTTAATCTGGCGTTGTTGATTTGTAGCTTAAAAAAAGGAAATCGTATTGTATTTTTTTACGCGATAATCAAGCTCTCGGTTCCGTTTTTGGTAATTATTTTGCCCTATGTTTATAAATCAGCAGGTGTCTTGACAGATGTGAGTCCAATGAGTTTTTCCTCTTACTGGGATTTTCTTTTAAAAAACGAACCTGATGATGCTTCAACAATTTGGTATTTTCAGCATTATAAATCGCTTTACTTGGTTGGTTTTTTTCTTACGGTTATTGCCGCCACAAGCCATATTTTTCTTAAAATAAAAAAACCCGTTCAATTGAGAAATTTTTGGCAGTTTGATTTTGAAGACCTGGTCGTCCCTCTTTTAGCGGCTCCGTGGATTTTACTTTTTTTTAGTCTAGTTTGGGAAATGGCTCTGATTCCTCTTTTTCCTGATTTTCTAAACGATATCATTTCAATATTAAATCTGAAAAGAATTACAACTGTAAGCGGTATTGTATATATTCCAATCCTGTCAATGCTAGTTTCTGCTATTGTCATATTAATCAGCCGAACAGCGTATAGGGAAATTTTTGCCGAGAAACAAAGAAATAAGTGGAAAAAGTTTTTTAAAAAAATAGGTTTGGTCTCGCTTGAGCACATTATCTCATTTGGGGCATCAATATTTATACTATGCTATGTCCTTTACCTTGATAATCGGCAAATTCAGACTTTTAATAAATTTTTTAATTTTGACCATGTCGAATTTGATTATTTCCTCGAAGACGAAGTACCCAGCTCCTTACCTCAAAATATGGGAAATGGCGCATGGACTACTCCAGTTGAGTCACTGATTGCTGCTTGTGACTGGGTTAAGAACAATACGCCGGTGGAAGCTGCCCTTATACACCCGACTTATATAAAAAGAGTTAGGGTTTACTGCAAGCGCCAAGCATTTTTATCGGAAAAAGAAGACGGCAACTTTTCTCTTGTCAATCGTAAGTTTGCAACACTTTACTTACAGCGATTCTTCGATATTCACACCGGACTAACTTACGACGATATGCCAGGAACGGTTTTTGAGGGGGGTGCTGGTTATTCAGTTATGCGGACACGATACTTGTCACTGAGAGAAAATGATATTCAAAACTTAAGAGTAAAATATCCAGGCTATGACTATTTTATGACAGAAACAAGCCATGCCTTGGATTACCCCATCCTGTTTGAGAATGATTTTTTCCGTCTTTACGATATTCGGTAACTAGCATAAATTTTCATTAAAATCTCTTTAATCTGAACTTAAAAACATGTAGAACTGTCTCTCTAGTGGATATATGAAGGTTATTTATTAGCTCTTCCTCTGTGTTATCAATAATTGATATTATGATGTGCCCTAAAAGCATATATTAGTCAGGAAAAGGTGGCTTAATCCTATACACATGGTTAAAGTTCTAATTTAATCAAGCATTTTCAGATTTTTTATTACAGGAAAAATATTCCCAGAATTTACTTTTAAATTTATAATACTCCCAATGAGTAAAGACCATGTCATTTAAAAAAAATACAGAAACATATTACAACCGCCTGTCTAATTTATTGCATAACATTCAGGCAACCAGGAATGATAAAGAGCAATGGGGTTTTTCTTCGGCCATCGAATATGTTTGTAAGCTCGCAATAAACCAAACTGCGGGAGGGAAAAAAATCATATTTATAGGCAATGGTGCTAGCGCCTCCATATCTAGCCATATGGCAACAGATTACTGGAAAAATGGTGGCATGCGAGCTATGGCTTTTAATGATGCCGCTCTTCTGACATGTATAAGCAATGATTGCGGCTATGAGAATGTTTTTGGAAAACCCTTGGAAATGTTTGCTGATGATGGTGATATTTTGTTTGCTATAAGCAGTTCTGGCACATCAGAAAACATTTTAAATGGAGTCCGCTCAGCCAAAAAAATGGGTGCACACGTGGTTACTTTTTCTGGATTTAAACCTGATAACCCTCTTAATTCAATGGGGGATGTTAATTTTTTTGTGCCAGACGAGGATTATGGCCCCGTTGAGGTGGTACATCTTTCAATTACGCACTGTATTTTAGATGTTATTATGGCGTCAAAACAGCATAAGGGTAGCCAAAAAAGATAATTTGTTTAATGGTAATACTATTTATAATGGGGACAGCAATTTTTTCTTTTCAACTTGACCAAAATCAATGCAAGTTATCCTTTTTATCATCTTAATGAGCATAAATACTAATCGAAATATAATACCTGATATGATTGGTTTGGTTAAAAAGTCAGGTCTTTTCTTACTAAATTCAAAAATGTTAATTTTTTCTACTAAACGTCTAATGTTCTAGTTTTTTAAAATTTTATCCTAGTTTTGCTGCATTTTTTCTTCTCTCTATTATGCCATCTCCTCTTTTCGATCGAACAGCTCTTAGAATTAAGCCCCTTTCTGAACGTATTCATGATTTAGATCGTAATGCGATTCTAGATTTAGGAACTTCAACCCAGGGCAAAGGGCATCAAGAAATTAAAAGTATTGCGCAAAATATGGTAATTGCGCGCAAACAAGGCAGTAGTATCATTTTGATGTTGGGTGGTCACGTAATTCGGGCCGGAGTACAAAAGTTTATTATGGATCTTGTAGATCGTGGATATATTAATTGTTTGGCTATGAATGGAGCGGGAATTATTCATGATTTTGAATTCTCCTTGATCGGCGCTACCACCGAATCTGTTGCACGTTATATCCAAACGGGGGAATTCGGCTTATGGAAGGAAACCGCTCGATTGAACGATTTTATTAATCAGGCCTACTTGAAGAATCCTTTGGTCGGTATGGGAGAGGCCATAGGCGAGGCAATAGAGGAAGGGGAATATGCGCATAAAGAAATTAGTATCCTTGCCGCAGCTTTTAGGGCAGGGATTTCGGTGACCGTTCACGTCGGGGTAGGATACGACATCATTCATGAGCATCCAAATTGTGATGGGGCAGCTACAGGAGCGTTGTCTTACAACGATTTTTTAAAATTTGCCGCTGTTATTGAAAATCTAGAAGGTGGGGTGGTAATGAATTTTGGAAGTGCGGTAATGGCCCCCGAAGTTTACCTTAAAGCATTAAGTATGGCACGCAATGTTGCAAATCAAAAAGGGCGGCAAATTCGTCGATTTTCCACACTCATTTGTGATCTTTACGATCTTCCTTCCAGTTATCGCGAGGAGTCCCCAAAAGATAAGCCAGAATATTATTTTAGACCCTGGAAAACCATGTTAGTACGAACTGTCGCTGATGGTGGCAAGGGGTATTATGTAAGAGGTGATCACAGGGAGACAATACCTGAATTATGGACAGAGGTGAACCGCGCAGAAAAGGAACTGTAAAAACAAATGAAAATCCTTAATCTTGCGGATCTGTCAGTTATTACCAAGGAGCTCAAAGGACAGGGAAAGACAATCGTTCAATGTCATGGATGCTTTGATCTGATGCATCCGGGACACATCAAATACTTTCAAGCCAGCAAGAAAATGGGGGATATCTTAGTGGTGACCGTTACTCCCGATCAGTACATAGATAAAGGGGCAGGACGACCTGTTTTCGGTCAATCTATTAGAGCAGAGTCAATAGCGGCATTAGAATGTGTTGACTTTGTTTCCATTAACAAATGGAAGACGGCAGAAGAAACAATTCGCCTGCTGCGTCCAAACTATTACGTTAAAGGCCAAGAATTTAAAAAAGGTGAAGACAAGACAGGCAAGCTTCAAAAAGAGCTTGTCGTCTTAGAAGAGATTGGGGCCGAAATTAGATTTACAAATGAAATAGTATTTTCCTCAACCGAACTTTTAAACCGCTACTTTTCTTCCTAGCAAACAAATTCTCCTGTTGTCACTAAAGTCAACATAGCTCTTGTCTCTCTCATACCTATTGGACTTTCATCAATTCAATATCAAAAACTAAGGTAGCATTGGGCGGAATTGCTCCGCCAGAACCACGTGTGCCATAACCCAAAGAGGATGGAATGATTAATGTCCGTTTCCCTCCAACTTTCATACCTTGTACGCCTTGATCCCAACCTTTGATGACCTGCCCTGCCCCTAGTTTAAATTTGAAGCTGCCTGAACGATCACGGGAACTATCAAACTTTTTTCCTTTATTCTCCAGGCAGCTAAGCACGCGTTTCAAACTAACGAAGCGCGGGAGTTCACTACACTCTTTTGGGGTAGATTTATTAAACAGCCAACCCGTATAATGAACATTCACCTTCTTCCCTGCTATCGCTTCTTTTCCCGATCCAACTTTGACATCAATTTTAGTCAATGTTCCCTTATCAGCACAAGCATGATTCGCCATGGTAAGACCAAATAAAAACATGCTTAAAATAAAAAATTTTTTCATTCCAGACATTGTCACCTCAAAAAATAAATTTATTAATTTAAATATCATTATACCTGACCCCCACCTAAGCCACCCAAAACAAAAATGGGTTACAGCCTAAACTGTAACCCATTGATTAAATTGGTGAGCCGTCTCGGGATCGAACCGAGGACCTAATGATTAAGAGTCA
>CAZMXD010000006.1:0-27623 GCA_964570185.1 uncultured Nitrospina sp.
GATCTGACCTGTCAGAGGCGGATCTGAGTATTGCCGACTTAACAGGAGCCAGTTTGGTCAATGTTAAGTTGATAGGAGCTAATCTGGAAAGGATCAAGCTCAATCAAGCAAAGTTATCAGGAGCCCATTTAAGTGGTGCCAAAATAAATAAAGGTAAATTGACTCAAGTTGATTTAAGCAAAGCCGATCTGAGTGGGGCCAATATGATAGGAGCAGATCTTACCGAATCCAATCTTGAAGGTTGTGATCTGAGTCGGGCTGATCTAAGTGAGGCGATTTTACAAAGAGCGAATATGAAAAACACTTTTCTAATTGGCTCAAATCTCCAAAAAGCAGAAATGGATGAAGTAAATTTAGAAAATGCGAACATTGCCGGAGCAAAACTACGAAAAACCAACTGTCAAAAAGCAAATATGAAAAATGTGGATCTCCAACGTTCCGATTTAGAAAACGCTGACTTTACTCAAGCAGATCTTTCAGAAGCAAGTCTTACTGGCTCCAAACTAGGGGACGCTTGTTTTAAAAATGCGAATTTAACGGGAGCGGACTTGAGCCTCTCAGATAGGACTGACGGTGATTTTTCAGGCGCCAAAGGTTATAAGCCCTGAGAAACTAATAAACATGAATTCGAGGCTTTTACATTTTTGTGTTTAAGTCAAAAACAGCCAGATTAAAAATAGAAGTTATAAACGTTAAATTTTTGAGGCCCTAAAGATTTTTTGCATCTAATTTACGTATGCTTTTAATGAGGGAAGTATGAACCGTTCACCAAAATCAACGCTTTTTTTCTCAAACCAACCCCGCAAAACTCAACCTTTGTCTCTCAAAGAAGTTCTTCAATTAAGAGATGGCTTAGAAATTAAAAGAAACCAGAATTTCAAGGTTTGCCAAGTAGCACTGCCGGCCATGTTAAAAAATTTCAACTATCCAACTTCGCTAAACTAATTTCAAGCAAATAAAATGGAAAAACTTGAAGGAGTTCAAAAGGTATTAAGGTTTAGCGCTACTATTCGCGAATGGTGTATCGATGAATTCTCCGTTCATTTTGATGATTTTGACGAACAAAACGTAGATGATTATGAATCAGGAGGTTATGGAGATATTGCTGATGAAATCTTGGAACGCGGAATGGATGAACAAATTATTGAAGAAGGTGATCTGGATTAGATTCAACTTAATACTCCATACATTGTTAAAATACCAACCGCATTCTTCCTAATTTAATTAGCAATAAGAGCTCGTCTTCCCTATATTTTCCTTGAATTTGCTTTTGGCTTCATTTCTATTTTATTTTAATTTGTTATTTTAGAAAAAAGAAGTATCCAAAGCGTGATCAGATCACTAGACTATCGATGTTTTAATTGGACTGGATCATAATGAGCGCTTTTCTTAAATCATTTGCAGATTTTATGTGGGGCCCTTGGCTTCTTATACTTTTATTAGGTACGGGGTTTTGGTTAACGGTGCGACTCCGTGGAGTTCAGTTTCGATTTCTCTTCTACGCTCTCCGTCTTACTTTCTCTAGGGAAAGGGAAGGTCAAGGAGACATCTCCCACTTTGGCTCTTTAATGACGGCCTTGGCAGCAACGGTTGGCATCGGAAATATAGCTGGAGTAAGTACCGCTGTGGCCCTAGGAGGACCTGGTGCTATTTTCTGGATGTGGATGACGGGCTTGGTTGGTATGGCAACTAAATACAGTGAAAGTTTTCTAGCGGTAAAATTTCGTCGAAAAAATGATCAGGGGAAAATATCGGGAGGGCCGATGTACTACCTGGAAGAAGGACTAAAAATAAAATGGCTTGGAATATGTTTCGCTGTATTAGGAGCTTTAACTGCCTTCGGAATTGGTAATATGGTACAGGCTAATACTACAGCTATTGCATTAGGCAGTTCCACAGGCTTAAACAATTTTACTGTAGGTATGTGTCTCGCAATTTTAACTGGGTTGGTAATAATCGGGGGAATTAAACGCATTGCCGAGGTAGCTTCTTATTTAGTACCTTTCATGGTGGCGGTTTATTTCCTGGGCGCTTTGATTGTCATCTTAAACCACATAAATCAATTGGGTTTGGGAATAAAACTAATTTTTGAGCAAGCATTTTCTGGAACTGCCGCCACTGGAGGTTTTGCGGGAGCCACTCTGGCTAACGGAATTCGTTACGGTGTGGCACGCGGCCTATTCTCTAATGAATCGGGTATGGGGAGCTCCCCTATTGTCGCAGCAGCCGCTAAAACCAATCATCCCTGTAAGCAAGCTTTAGTCTCAATGACCGGCACTTTTTTAGATACCCTAATTGTTTGTTCGATTACTGCTATAGTGATCAGTTCAACGGGCGTTTGGACTTCAGGCGAAACGGGTGTCGCCTTGACCATCCAAGCGTTTTCGGCTGGGCTTCCTGGCTTTTGGGGAAAATTACTAGTAACACTTGGAACCATAACCTTCGCTTTTTCTACCATCCTCGCTTGGGAGTATTATGGTGAAAAATGTTTTGAATATTTATTTGGGGAAAAATATATTTCATTCTATAAATACATTTGGGTTTTTTTAGTATTTATGGGTGCGCAAATTAAACTTGAAATGGTCTGGAATATTTCAGACGCTATGAATGCTTTGATGGCAATTCCTAATTTAATTGGCTTAGTCTGCTTAAGTAGAATGCTTGTTCGAGAAACCCGGTTATATGAGCGAGAAATTTCAGAAGGTTCAATAAACAAATATGATTAATTGTAGAAAGTTTTTATACACCTTATGCATTGAAAGGCCATCGTTTAATTTATTTAAAATGGAGTGATGGCTTATGAACGATAATTGGTCGCTTCCCAAAAATGACCCATGGTCTACTCCTTTCGCAGAAACCTTATTGCATTATCTTGAAATTTGCGAAGGCGACAAAATTCTGGATATTGCATCTGGAGGTGGGATCCCAGCATTTTTTTTGGCCGAGCAAGTGGGGCCAGAAGGTGCAGTGCTTGCTGTAGATATTCACCAAAGTCAAGTTTTGAGATCGCGATCCATACAAGGAACGCATTTGCCTTGGCTAAGATTTGAGGTGGGGGATATGCGTTTTTTACCTACTGGTCTTCCAAAATTTAATCGTATTACGGGCAACTTGTCTTTCATGTTTTTCCGTCCAAACCGTTTTGAAGCTTTAAAAAAGCTCGTGTATTTTCTCAAGCCAGGTGGCCAGATCGTTTTAACATTTCCCTCTCTGGGTACTTTTGATTCCCTTTGGAACTATGTAGATAGGGAAATGTCCGCACAAGGTTTGACAGATGAACGTAGGGCATTAGGTGAATATATTAATGAAAGACCTTCTGCTTCCGAAGCTGAAAAATATCTGAAGGTGTTAGGATTAGAAAAGATTAAAGTAGGCGAGGAGCTTCTTGAGGTTGCAACGGGATCCGGAATAGAATTTCTCGAGCATCCTCTTTTACGAGGCGGATTCCTCGATGATATTTATGAATGTTTTCAAGATCAAAAGTTAGCAAATAATTTTATGGATGAAATCGCTAAAAATATTTCCTGTTTTACCCCTCTGTTTGCAATTCGCTGCGCGATGTCTGGATGGGTACCTAAAACATAATGGTAATGATCTGCTACGTAATGAATGATGATATTATGATGCTATGAATGAACATGAAAAAAGTGAACTAAAGCAGAGGGTTTATGAAGAAATAAAAATACTGAAACATTTGATCGCCAGCTTTTCGGAAACATCCAGACCCGTTTCTCCTGATAATGCTATTGGGCGGCTTACGCGAATGGAAGCCATTAGCAGTCAGGGAATCAGCGAAGCCTCGTTGAATTCATCAAAAGCTAAATTAACTAAACTTGAAAAAACATTGGAAAAAATTGATTTGCCGGATTTCGGGATCTGTGTACGCTGTTCAAATTCTATTCCTCATGAGAGAAGCATGTTGATACCAGAAAGTGTTTTGTGTGTCCGTTGCGCAGAATAACCATTAGTAAAGAATCACTAATACTTTTTAAACCACCAAAATTTAAGTTGACGAATGTGACACAGGAATTTCGAAATTTTCCCATCGCTAAGGCGAGGGATTTGGTTAAGGATTTATATCACCGAAGCCCTTGGATATATTGGAGTGATTTTTTACTCAGCGCAGGATTAGGTTGGGGAGCTTTTGTTATTATTTTTAGCATTCCCCTGTTTTCATTTGAGCAAGCGTTGATTTTTTTGATTGCAGTTTTGGCGCTTTATCGAGCCGCATTATTTATTCATGAAATTGCTCATTTTAAAAAAGGGTCTTTTGGAGTTTTTCAAAAGGTTTGGAATCTGATATGCGGCTACCCCTTGATGATACCGACTTTTTTATATCAAAGTATGCACTATGACCACCATAAACAAAACTTTTATGGAACAACAAAAGATGGTGAATACTTTCCTTTTGCATCAAAAGAAAAAAGATTTATTGTTTTTTATATCGGCTTTTCTTTTTTGATCCCTCTAATTTTTTTATTCCGTTTTGCCGCATTAACACCTCTATCATACTTGCACTCTGGGTTAAGAGAATTTTTAATGCAAAATATATCTTCTTTAAATATTGATCTAAACTATAGGCGTCCAAAATCCTCGTTAGCTAAAACTAAAAATTGGAAAATTCAAGAGTTTTTGGTTTGTATTTATGGAATGACCTTTATCGGCCTCATAATATTTAAAATTATGCCTGCAAAGGTCTTATTCATGTGGTACTGTTTAGTGGCTTCGGTGTTTTTGGTCAATTCGATTCGCACTTTGACCGCTCACCGTTATAAAAATGCAGAAGAAGGTGAATTGAGCTTCACTGATCAAATGCTGGATTCAATTAATAACCCCGGAAACCAATGGGTCACACCATTATGGGCTCCTGTAGGGCTTCGATTCCATGCAACGCACCACCTTTTTCCCGATCTTCCATATCATGCACTCGGAAAGGCACACAGGCGCTTATTGAAAAATCTTGGGAATAATTCCTTGTATGGAGAGACGGTTCATTCAGGATTATGGCCTACTATTTCCCAGCTATGGAAGAACGCTGGTAATTAGAATTCAATTTGCTAATTAAAATAAAGGTCTAAAATATGAAAAAACCTTTTTCACTGCTTAACGAATTTGAAAATCAGGATACAAGCCCAGCTCATTTAAAAAAGAACAAGATTGTTTCATTATTAAAAGAGAAATTTGATTTTGAAAATTCGCACCTAAGGCCACCGAGTAGCAAAGAAAAAGGTATTCTTGCCAAATGTTTTGGCTACTTAGCGCCTGATCAAGCCAAGGAACTTGGAATTTATCCATATTTCAGAGAAATTGAAGAAATAGATGGCAGCAAAGTTGTTATTAATGGGAAAGAAACTATCTCAGTTTCAACTAATAATTACCTAGGTCTAGCACAAGAACCTCGCGTCATTAAAGCAGCTAGAACAGCCCTTGAAAAGTTTGGAATTGGTTGTACCGGTAGCCGTTTCTTAAATGGAACTTTTAACCTGCACAAAACTCTGGAACGCGAGATATCTTCTTTTTTAAATCGCGAAGATACAATCGTGATGTCCACAGGCTTTCAGGCCAATCAAGGTACAATTGCATGCCTTCTTGGAAGGAAAGATATCGCGTTTTCTGACCGAGAAAACCATGCCAGTATATATGAAGGGTGTGCTGTCGCTCCTGGTAAAACCATTAGGTATCAGCATAATGATATGGATCATCTTGAATATTGTTTAAAAAAACATTCGGATGTAGAAGGTAAAATAATTTTTACGGATACAGTTTTTAGTATGAGCGGCGATATAGCAAACCTGCCAGCCATTGTAAAGCTGGCCAAAGATTATCGGGCCATTGTAATGATTGATGAAGCTCACGGGCTGGGAGTGATGGGTGAACAAGGGAAAGGTGTTGCCAATTATTTTAATCTTGAAGATGAAATCGACTTGTATATGGGAACCTTTTCAAAAAGCCTGGGTTCCATTGGTGGTTTTATTTCTTCGAAATCAAAAGTCACGGAATACATTAGGCATAAAGCCTCTGCTTTTATTTTTACAGCTGCTTTACCCCCAGCGTCGGTTGCAGGAGTAACAGCAGGCTTAGATATAATGATCAATGAACCCGAGCGAATGAATCGTTTACGCGATAATACAGCCTACATTAAAAGAGGGTTTTTTGATATGGGATTTCAGGTTAATAATAATTCTATACCAATAGTTCCTATTAAAATTGGTGAAGAAGCTTTAACCCTTTACCTGAACCGTTTACTTTTTGATGAAGGCATATTCGCAGGAGTCGCAGTTTCTCCTGTTGTTCCTCCTCTTAATGCCATGATTAGGACCAGCTATACTTCAGCACATACACAGGAAGATCTCAAAAAGGTTCTTGAATCTTTTAAGAAGCTCGGGACAAAACTGGGTATTATTTCTAAAAAATAATGCGCCTCAAAATAACCGAGGCAAAAAGTTCTGCCGAGCTAGATCGGTTTATCCGTTTGCCCTGGGAGATATATAAAAATTATCCCTGTTGGGTTCCTCCTCTGGTTTCTGAACGAAAAAAGTTCCTCAATCCAAAAATCAATCCTTTCTTTGAACGTGCTGAGATCAAACTATTGCTCGCAGAGGACCCAAAAAGCAATCCTTTGGGCCGTATTGCATTAGTTCATGATCACATGTATCAGGAAAGATATTCCAAAAATATAGGGATTATTGGACTGTTCGAAAGTATTGATGATAAAAATGTTTCGCGATTGCTATTCAATGAGGCAAAGTCATGGTGCTATAAAAATGGATTCAATAAACTTATTGGCCCAATGAATTTATCTATCAACCACGAGTGTGGATTGATGGTGGAAGGGTTTGACCTCCCCCCTATGTTAGGTATTCCCTACAATCCAGCTTACTATGAAAAACATTTTTTAGAATGGGGGTTTGATAAATCAAAAGATTTGGTCTCTTTTAAATTAGATCTTCTTGGTATTCCAGAATATCTTCAGAACGCCGCAAAAAAACTGAAAAAAAGAGGCAGGTTTAATTTACGCCCATTGGACATGTCAAGATTTGAGGATGAATTGAGAATTATATGGGATATTTATAATTCCGCTTGGGATATGAACTGGGGTTCTGTCCCCATGGCTCATAAAGAGTTCATCTATGCAGCAAGAGAAATGAAATCATTTATACGTCCAGAGTTTTGTTTGATAGCAGAGGTAAAGGGAGAACCTGTTGGTTTTTCGCTAGCTCTTCCAGATATCAACCAAGTACTGATTAAACTCAATGGCAAGCTTTTTCCGTTTGGTTGGGCAAAGTTTCTTTGGAGAAAAAATAAAATTGATACTTATAGGGTATTAACACTTGGAATAAAGAAAAAATTTCGGAAACTCGGTATTGATGCTTATATGTATTACGAAACATATAAAAAATTTATAGAACAAGGTATAAATTGGTGTGAAATGTCCTGGATACTAGAAGATAATATCGATATTTTAGAACCTATGTTCAAATTAGGGGGAACTATTTATAAAAGACACCGCATCTATGAAAAACAATTCTTGCTTTAATGATTCTGAAGTACTGGTAACCGGCGCTAATGGATTTATTGGCAGCCACTTGGTAGACGGCCTAATATCAGCAGGCTGTAAAGTTCACTGTATAGTCCGCAAAACCTCCAATTTAAGATGGGTCCAATTAAAAGCAGTAAAATTACATTTAGTTGATCTTAGAAATCCATCTTTTAAAATTCCAGAATTGCATAATATTGATTATGTTTTTCATTGCGCAGGTCTTACTAAAGCAAAAAGCCGCAAGGAATATTTTGATATCAATGCAAGAGTTTGCGAAACCTTATATGAACAATGCCTCCAGTTTGGAGAACGTATTAAGGAGATTATTCATTTAAGCAGTCTTGCCGCTGCAGGACCCAGTAAAAACGGTGCCCTAGTTGATGAAGATTCGCTTTTGAACCCAGTCACCTATTACGGAAAATCCAAAAAGGCCGGGGAAGACATCGCTCTAAAATATTCTGAAAACCTACCTATTAAAATTCTTCGTCCTCCGGTCGTATACGGTCCACGCGAGGAAAATCTTTTTAATTTTTTCAAAATGGTTAAGAAAGGTTGGGCGTTGCAAATTGGTGATACACCCAAAAAGCTTTCTCTGATTTATATCGCCGACCTGATTCAGGCTATGATACAAGCCTGTGGTAAATCTCCTACAAAAAATAAAATTTATTTTATAACGGATGGGGAATTCTACTCCTGGGAGGACATTACAAGAAACGCAGCAGCTAGAATGAACGTATCGACTCGAGTTTTGAGGCTACCTGAAGTAATTTTATCCCCCATAGCGATAGTTTTTGAGCTGCTAGCAATATTCAGCTCAAAACCAGCGTTGTTTGATCGTCAAAGAATGATAGATATTCGACAAAGTTCCTGGACGGCTTCATCAGAAAATTTTTTTCGTGATTTTGGCTTTAAGCCTGAATTTGGTCTGGTGGCCGGGTTAGCTGATACCCTCGACTGGTATCACCAGCAAAAATGGTTGTAAAAAATGTCTGAAAAAACGGAACATGTGCTGAAAGATTTGGCTGAACCGGTAAATATATATATCCATGAGCCGCTTGCGAAAAGATTGGTCTCGGTATTAGAAAATACATTTATCACTCCAAACCAAGTTACTTACTTTTCTGTACTAGTTGGTTTTATATCGGGTTACTCATTTAGCCAGGGAAATTGGGAAACTAGTGTTGTTGGTGGAATACTGCTTGAATTGACCCTGGTTTTAGATTGTGTGGATGGGCAACTTGCCAGAGCCAAAAATATGGCCAGTGATTTGGGTCGCCTTATTGATGGCATTGCCGGTTATTTCGCATATTTGGCAATAGTTTTGGGTATTATTTTTGGATACCCAGATTTCCAAACAGCACTAATCATCATAGCTGTTTTTACTATTTTACGTGCAGTATCCTATGATTACTGCAAGCAAACCCTTGGAACAATGGTCTTGAAAGGGTATGACGGTATGGAAAGAGATATCCAAACCACGTTTGAAAAAATCCGCCATAAACCTTCAATGATTCTTGTTCTTTACTTTTATTATATGCAGGCACAACAAATGATTTTTCGTGGTCGGTGGAATACATTAGGCAACCTGAAAAACCTAAAAAAAATTGACAATAAGATACTAGATCCTAACCAGCGCCAAGAATATTTTAATAGGTTGAGAAACCTTTTTAGAATTTGGCGATGGAACGGGCTTGATTTTCCCTTGTTTCTCATTGCTTTATTAGGCATGCTATCTATGCTGGGTCAAAGTCTTAATTTTCTCGCAGCAGCGATGGCCGCACAATTTATTCTTACCTACCTCATCCATATATACCTATGTCGCAAACTTTATATAACTAACGATATGCCGTCTAATTATTGATCATATTCTGTCAGCTGGTCGTTTGACGATCGTGGAGAGAAGTCAACCAGAAAAAAATTATAAAGTTTATTAAAGAGGGCTCAACAGCCTAGCAACAGGCATCACTTTCGTTCGAATTTATCCCTTCCTGAACAGACACTAAACTGGAATCAAAAGGGCCGAAGTGTGTCGAGAAATCTCCGGTTACTTTGAAATGATAGGCAAATCGGGATTCGCTAATCATCTTGTATGTATTTCCGCAGACAGGGACGGGAATTCCTGTATGAAAATAGTGATGATTATCTAATGTGAATCCGTGCGGAAATTCTGGAATAGTTCCTTGATAATATGCCACATGACCAAAGTTTTCACATATATCTTCGAAGTCACATTTAAAAGTTCGTACGGTCATAGAATAAAAATTGATCATACCTGCTTTACGACGAATATCTTCATTATTCAAACTGATAGGTGTTTTTGAAATAGTCCTATAGTCATAACATCCAACCTTAGCTAGCATACGCCTGAAGTCTTCTATATAAAGGGCTCCTCCCAAACATTCTCCTAATAGCAAAGGATCTTTCGTAAGTGGCTCAGGAACACGCCGACCGGCAAAAATATCTGAAAGATAAAGTTCTCCACCGGGTTTTAGTACCCGAAAAATTTCCTTAAACACACTTTCTTTGTCAGGAGAGAGGTTGACAACACAATTTGAGATGATGACATCAACAGAGTTATCCTCCAGATGAGCGGTTGCGAGGTCTTCAATCCAACCCTTACGAAAATCCACATTGGGTTTTTCCAAATTAAACTTGTTGGTATGATAAGAGATATACTTTCTTGCCACTGCTAATTGCTCATCAGTCATATCAACACCAATGACCAAACCATCCGGACCTACAACTTGCGCCAGAAGATAACAGTCACGTCCTGACCCACAACCTAGATCCACCACAGTTTTTCCATGCAATCCTAAAGGATAAGTTGATGCGCATCCGTAAAAACGCGACTGTACTTCTTCATGTATATTTTTTAAATAAGGTCGAAGGTAAGCAGGCATTGTTTCCTCAGCACAACAGGCACTTGTTTGCAGATCGTTTTTTGTTTTAAGAATTTTTCCATAATATTCCTGAACATCCTCTCGAACTTGCTTACTATTTTTCACAATTGATCTCCCGACTAAAATAAAGAGAAGAGTACAATTTGCCTCTCATTGCTTTTGAATAAATCTGGTTACCTAATTATTTTCTTTTACATTATTCTATATAAAATACTTTTCATATATAGTTATTTTGGCCGTAATATTGAAAGTTTTCCTGCAGAATTATGGTAAAAGAGTTTAGGCAGGCTGCCGAAAATACAATAAATTTTTGAATTAAAAGGCTTTATTTGATAGCTTTAACAGGTTCTTTTTTGATTTCCATGGGGCTTTGAAATGGATAATACGACTTGGGTTATTTCAAAAATATTCTGGCTTCTGGCTTCGCCTAACACAAGTATATTTTTGGTTTTACTGGCGGGAGTTGGGCTATTATTTCTCAGTCGTGAAAAACTTGGGAAAAAACTAATTGTGGCATCAACGGCTTTAATTTTGCTTTTTTCCTCGTTACCAATTTATGAAATATTGTTGCTCCCTCTGGAAAACAGATTCCCAATTCCCGAGCCTCTTCCCGAAAAATTAGATGGAATAATTGTTTTGGGAGGAGCCGAAATCCCCAAACTAACTAAATTGAGAGGACAAATTAGCCTTACCAACTCCGCGGAACGTTTGACAACTTTTGTAAGTCTTGCACGTAAATACTCTGATGCAAAGTTTGTTTATGCGGGTGGGCAAGGTGCGATAACGGCACAAAAATATAAAAGTGCTGCTACAGCACGACTGTTTTTTGAACAGATGGGTCTTGATACCAGTCACATTATTTTTGATTCTCAATCCCGAAATACTCAGGAAAATGCAGAAAATGCATTAAAACTCGTTCACCCTGAAAAAGGAGAACAATGGGTGTTGATAACTTCAGCGTGGCATATGCCTCGATCAGTGGGCATATTTAGAAAGTTGAATTGGCAGGTTATCCCCTACCCAGTGGATTTTAAAACAACAGGGGAATTAGAAATGGACATTAAATTGCCAAGATTTTCTACTATAGGTTCAGTTTCAAATGCTATCTACGAATGGATAGGTCTTTTTTATTATTGGTTGATGGGCAGAACCTCAGAGTTATTTCCTGGTCCTCTATAAGTTAGCCTAGAGATGAAGAACCCGCCCGCCAGAAATTTTTCTCTGACGGGCCTGATTTTTATACTCCCGTTGGAATTCGAATAACAACTCCCCCCATATTCTCGTTTATTTTAAAATCCTTTTTAGGACTGTCCTTATGGTTATTGTGGCAACTAACACAAGCCATCGAAACAGCATTGTCGGGGTATACAGCCGTAAAATATGTTGTGGGACCCAATTTTTCTTCTCCGTAAAAACTTTTATCCGGATTGGCGTTAACATATTCCAGACCCTTTTTTTCCACATCGGTTTTAGGTGCGTTTTGCTTATTGATTGGAACCAGTGATAACAAAGAAAAGTTAATATCACTGCCAGAGTCTTGAAGAATTGTTGCGGTTTCCCGGAACATTTGCGCTGGAAGAAGTAGCGCCTTATCATCTTTCCAATGCTCACTTGCTTTGATAGCCATTTCTTCGTTAACAAGCCTATTTATTATGAATTTAGCATATGAAGTTCGATGGGCTTTAATTACACTCGATACTGAGTTGGCATAATTTTCCATGTTTATTTGACCAGAGGCTAGCCCATCAAGAGGAATTCGAATAACAACTCCCCCCATATTCTCGTTTATTTTAAAATCCTTTTTAGGACTGTCCTTATGGTTATTGTGGCAACTAACACAAGCCATCGAAACAGCATTGTCGGGGTATACAGCCGTAAAATATGTTGTGGGACCCAATTTTTCTTCTCCGTAAAAACTTTTATCCGGATTGGCGTTAACATATTCCAGACCCTTTTTTTCCACATCGGTTTTAGGTGCGTTTTGCTTATTGATTGGAACCAGTGATAACAAAGAAAAGTTAATATCACTGCCAGAGTCTTGAAGAATTGTTGCGGTTTCCCGGAACATTTGCGCTGGAAGGAGTAAAGCGCCCTTCTCATCTTTCCAATGCTCACTGGCTTTAATAACCTTTTCTTCGTTAACAAGCCTATTTATTATGAATTTAGCATATGAAGTTCGATGAGCTTTAATTACCTGAAAAACCGAATCGGTATAACTTTCCATTGAAATACTACCCGTTTCATTTTTACTTACTTTTGGAGAATCTTTCTTGGTGCTGCTTCCATCTTCGCCACAAGCATTAAGAAAAATTATAGTGACGCTTAACACTATAAATAACTTTGCTATTTTAAAATATTTCATTCTACCGCTCCTTTTTGTGTAGTTCTCTTTCCACCATTTCAGGAATCTCACTTTGTTTATTAGGGTTGCCCATAAAATTATTTGCAACCAATTCAACATCACTCAAAGCATCTAAAGTAAACCCGTATCCGTGGCAATTCATACAAACTGACCGAATCATTTTTTGATTTGGACGTAAATTATTATTTTGGTTATGCCCTACTAAGACACGTTCAATCCCTGCGGTTCTGACTTGTTTGCGAGGAAAATGACAATTGGCACATGATACTCCATCTTTGCTCGTGCTTTCTTTGGAGGCCCACAATTTATAATGCGAGGAATTTTTAAACGCAATACTATGCTTGTCATTATGGCATTCCAAACAAGCTTCAACTTCAGCTGATCGAGTATCAAAACTGTGCGCACCATGGCATGAATTACATGTGAGTTCTTTTTCTGAAGCATTAGTATTCATAGAAATTCTAGCCATACCAGGTTTCATGGGCGACAAGTTTTCTTGATTTAATCTCATTCCATGACGACTTTCTAAAAATCCCTTCATTTCCAAATTATGGCATTTTGCACAAGCGCTTTTTTCAGGTTTTTCATTCCATCCTAGACCTTTAATTTCATGACAATCTTTGCAATTAACCCCAGAACTAGCATGAGTCGATCCGGCCCAATCTTTTATAAATTTTTGATCAAAATCTTCAGGACCATTTTGATCTTCAATAGTCAACGGGATGTTATTACGATTTAGTAACTTGGGGTAAACTTCCTTAAAATTACTTTGTAATTGGGAGGTTTTTTTTAAGTTTTTTGGCTCATCTAAGTGTTTTTGGACAAAATTTTCATATAAAGCCGTATTATCATGATAGTTATGGCATTGTCGACAGGTTTCAAAGTCAAATTCTTTATGGCTTGACCTTTCCTCTGCAATGCTGTCATGACAATGAATGCAGAAACTAGCTTCAATAGTGACGCCCATGGTCCTAGTTATTTTGGGTTTGTGATCATCGTGGCAGGTTTTGCATTCAAGAGCATTGATTTTTCCCAATTTAACAGCATTTCGTGGATCTCTAAACTTCTTAACCGCATGTGAGTCGTTGACTGCTTTTAACTCTGCCCCATGACAATTCGTACAAGCCTCTTGTTGAACACCTTGGAAAACCGTGTGGCACGCTTTACAACTTTGCTCAATTTGGTAATGACCATCTATTAACGTATCCGGCATTAGCTTGGTTTTATCTGCTTTTGCTAAAACAATAGGTGAACCATAATAAATAAAAATTACCAAACAAAGTACCGCCCAGCCTAAAAAGAAAGCTAAACCCCGTGTATGTTTCCAACACCAAACTAAAAACCTATCTTTCACCCTAATAGCAACCTTAATAGTAATAAATAGAAAAAATATGCAGCCCTATTAAAACAGGGAAAGGCCATGAAAGCGCCCAGTGCAAAGTCTTAAAAACTTCCCTCAAACGAAAATAGGATTCATTTTTATTTTCTAATAGGACCATCTTCCCAGCAATTGAGCCAATAATTAAAACTAGTAAAAAATCAAACATTAATAAAAAGTTCAAATTAGCACCAAAATACATTCCTGTATGAAAAACAAGAATAATCAGAGAAACCAAGCCTAGTAAGACATGTAAAACACGTATATAGTCAAATTTAATGAAGTCCAGAAGTTTGGTTCTTTTAGGAATCGAAAGTATCATCCCAAATATAACTAACCCTATAATCAAAAAACCTGAGATAATTTGATGATCCGTTACCCCAAAAATTGACTTTCGGCTAGCATCCCAAGAGGGAATCAAAAAAAATGCAACTGCTAACGCTAAGGTCAATATAGACCCAAGATTCAAAAATCTTGAGGCCTTAAGAGGCGGTTTATCTTCGCCCTTTTTTATCACCTCAAAACTCTCAATTTTAATTCGATTTTCTAGAACACCACTTTTGACCAGCATTTCTTTAGTTGCTTCCTGAAAAGCAGACGGACCACACATGAAAAAAATACAGTCTGGGTAGCTTTTAACAAGCTTAGTAATTCCCTCTTGATTTAATCTTCCTTTTTTAGAAGTCTCATGAAAATCTATAGATATATTGGGAAATTTTTCAACGTATTCGTTGAGCTCATCTTTATACGCAAAAAGGTTTTCACTGCGAGCGCTATAGACTAAATGCAATTTTCTTTTATCTTTATTTTTCGCAAAAGTGCGGATCATCGCAAGAAAAGGTGTCACACCTATTCCGGCACATATGCAAACAGTCGGTTTTGTTTCTTTTTCTTCCAGATAAAACTTCCCATGAGGTTTTGCGATCCTGATGATAGAGTCTTTTTGAAAGTTTTCATGCAACCAATTAGAAAAAATTCCTTTAAATTCTTTTTTAACACTGATCTCATAATGGTCTGTTTGACCGGCAGGCGAAGTCAGCGTATAAGCTCTTTGGATCCAATCCCCTCCAATCATTGCCTCAATACTTATGTTTTGCCCTGGTTTTGACGGTAAAACATGACCATTACATGGCTTAAACTGAAATGTTTTAACCTCGGAGGTGACTTGAAACTCCTTGATTTTTTTTGCTTGCACCATATTGGAGCAGCCTAAAAGCTTAGTAATTTGAGGTCTGCATGAACCACATACCATACAGGCGCCAGTTTTTGCTGTTAATGTTTCAAAGTTATCGTATCCATTCTGCAAAGCCTTTTTAAGGGTTCCCAATGTCACCTGGTTACAATTGCAGACCATCGAATTATCTCCAAGAGGTCTATCTTGGTCTAAAAATAAATTTCCATCAAATCTGAATAACGCTAAATTCCAAGTGCGTAATTTTTTTGTGTGGATCATATTTTGAAATACCTCACCCATCTGATCCCAGTTGCCATAAACATTTGCTGAAATAATTTGCCCATTGGAAATTTGTAATGTGCGGGAAATTCCTAGGCTATTGTCTTCATATTTCTCCTCTCTTATTTTTCCTCCATCTACTGGAATCTGCACTCGCGTCATTATGGTTATTGGTTTATCCTTGACTCTTGTTGTAGCCACATCATGTCCGTCCAGGCCATGCAAAATACTGGTGATAGAGTCCATGTCCATATATTTACCAGTATGGACACTTAAAATTCCGGAACCTTCAATCTTATACAAAGTTTCTAGGTGCTTAAATTGGTCTTTTAAGGCAGGATTATCTTTATAAAGCTTTATAAAATGTTCGCCATCAAGGCTAATTACTCTTAATAGACCATCTGCTTTAACAGTGGCAGAACGAAGTTCATTTCGAATAAGAGCCAACTCTCCAAAAAAACCACCCTGTGTATATCTAGTTAATATTTTTTCTTTTTCATTTTCCGTTTTAACAGCAATAGCTTGACCGGAAAGTATCAAATAAAAATTATCTCCAATTTCTCCTTCATGGAATACCTCCTCTCCATCCATGTAAGTTTTTTCCTCAATCCATTGAGAAAAACTCTCGGGAATAGCCAAAGACCGAAAAACCGAAGACGTTGCTTCAAGCTTTTTTCTGATTTGTTCTTTGCCTGCTTTATTTAAATAAGTAAGAATATCTGGGTCTGACTCTAAAGCCCGATGAAAAGATTCTCGGGGTATTACGACCAGATCACTTTTTTCTATGGTTCGCGCATTGGCGTTTCTTTCCCCTCGGCTACCTGGAAGAAGAGCCTGTTCCCCAAAATGCCGGCCTTTTTTCAAAATAGCCAAGGAAACTTCTTTTCCTTCTTCAGAATGCGAATAAATTTCGATGGCACCATCCAGAATTAGATACATCGAATTGGCAATTTCATTTTCTTTTAAGAAGACCACACCAGAATCTAAGCTCAGAACACCAACTTCCTTTGCAAGGGAGTCAAGATCATCATCATCAAGACTTCTAAAAAGATTAATTTCTCTTAAAAGTTTTCGTATTTCTTTTAGTCTTATGCTTTCCATTTATTAATAACCTAAGCACATAAAAAAAACTGCTAGCCGTTAGTCCGGAGCAGTGGCGAAATGACTTTGTTAATAAAAAACCAAACGTTTTAATATATATAACTTAGCTTGCTTTAAAGAAAGAGTTTTTTTGAGCTTTTTTATACTTTTTATTCATTTGAGCAAGGAAATCGAACATAAATTAGAGCAAATATATGGCTTTAATCACAACCTTCTATTTATAAGTATTTTAGAGTTATTTCCCCTTTACTTATTATCATTTAGGGCCGAAATAGCTTTAGAGCAAAGAATTGTCATCAACCCAATAGGTATAGCATTTAAACACTTTGAGTAATCTAATGAAATCTGGCAGAAATCACTTTCTTGTTTAATTTATGTCAACGAAAATAAAATTGATACTTATATTGCTTTTGATGTTCTCGGGTTCACCTGTTCTTGCAAATGAAACCCAGAAAGCATTGGATGCCATTAGTCGGGGTGACTATAAAATAGCTATAGATATTTGGCAAAACCTTGCTAATCGAGGAAACAATGCGGCCCAATTCAACCTTGGATTGATGTATTTCAAAGGGGATTGGGTAAAACAAAATTTATCGAAGGCTGCTAAATGGTACCGTTTAGCTGCAATACAGGGTAATTCGGAAGCCCAGCTTAAACTTGGTGATATGTATTACAACGGTAATGGGATTCCAGTTGACTTTAAAAGAGCAGCAAGGTGGTACCTCTACTCCTCCAAAGAAGGGAATATAAACGCCCAATTTAAATTAGGATCAATGTTCCAAAACGGAGAAGGGATAATTCAGAGTGATAAAAAAGCCATGCGGTGGTACAAGCGTGCCGCAGACCAAGGGCAATCAGATGCGCAATATAAATTAGGATTAATGCATGAAAAAAGATACGGAAACAAGAAAGAATATAAAGAAGCTCTTAAATGGTATTTGAAATCAGGCAAAAAGGGCAATGCTGAAGCGCAGTTTAAACTGGGTAAAATTTATGATCAGGGAATTAAATCTAAAAAAGATAAAAGAAAAGCATTAAAATGGTACTCATTGGCAGCAGGAAATGGTCACGCTAAAGCTCAGTTCCATCTAGGACTCCTCTATGAAAATGGGAGTGGGGTTCAAAAAAACATACAAAAGGCTGCCAAATGGTATCTTTTGTCAGCGGAGCAAGACTACGTGCCAGCTCAGAAAAACATAGCTTGGATGTATGTCAATGGTATAGGTGTCGAGGAAGATTTGAGTGAAGCTGATAAATGGTATAGACAAGCAGATACGCTAGAAAACCAATCAATATACGAAAACTCGAAAACCATAAAACCTGAACTACATACTCAAAATACTAATGAAAAATCGATCGAAGAATTTGACCCGTCTAAAACTATCACCTCAAAAGAAAAGAATTGGCTCTATAAAAACCAGAAGCTATCCCTGGCAATAGGCACATGGATCAGTAGCGGAGAAACAAGTTGGAGTCACGACTTATCTGGAATCAGCTCAATTTCAGGAAATCCCACATCAGAATTAATATATGAAGATCTGGAGTCTAATATCATCGAACTAGAAGGAGAGATAAAACTTCCCCACAGAGTTTTTCTTCGGACCCAATTTGGTTTTGGAACCATAAATGATGGTCGGCTGGTTGATGATGATTTTGTAAGTGCTGCGGGAGCAACAAATTTTGGCGCTAGCCAGTCTGGAGCCCACCGAATCTCTAGAACATTCAGCAATGTTGATGGAGACAATATTTGGTATCTTAACCTAGACCTTGGATTCAAATTATGGGCTACCCCAAATAATGATCATTTCACGAGAGTTTTTATCGGATACCAGCACTGGCAGGAAAAGGTTGTTGCCACCGGAGTAGAACAAGTTGAATGTACTTCCTTCACAGGCGGAAATCCATTTTGTAACAGCCCGGGAACCGTTACTAATACAGGACAAAAGGTTATATCCAATGAGGTGCGATGGGATTCACTAAGAATTGGATGGGAAGGTTCCTTTCGCTACAGCAAAAGATTTTGGTTTGATGCCGACTTAGCTTATATCCCTTTTGCAGGATTGTTAAATCGCGACATCCATCATTTACGAACGGATTTACAGCAAGACCCTTCTTTCGAAATGGATGGAACTGGCAGTGGTTATAATTTAGAAGCCAGTTTAAAATACTCCTTAACAAAAAAGTTGTTCTTATCGGCAGGCTATAAGTACTGGAAAGTTAAAGTTAGTGATGGCACTTGGAAAAACCTCCCTGTTGCGGGTGCGCAAACCGTAGGTAATTTAAATACTCTTTCTTCATCCCGACAAGGGGTTAAAGCACAATTGGAATATATATTTTAATCCTACCTTGATCCATTTTTTAATTAAAAAAATACTTTGACTACTTGTGATTCAAAAATAATTAAAATAGCGGTATTACAAATAGCTTTACTTGAAACTTCTAAAAGAATTATAATCCAGCCAACTACCAAGCAATCCCTAAAATAGGCTAATTTTTTGCAAACTTTAATTATCTAAATATGTTTCTATCATTAAAGAGTTTTGTTCCAATTAGGCTTGGTCTCTTAGTATGTATCAGCCTTTCAGCATCTCTTTTATTTGTGGGTTGTACAATGAGCCTTAACCATTGGAAAGGGCAAACTAAGTCCAAACTAATTTCAACTTGGGGATCACCGCAAAGAACTCTTCCTGACAAAAAAGGGGGAAAAGTCTATATTTATGATAGGAGTCCTTGGGAAACAAAGACTAATTACCTAGGAAACAATACAGGTCCAACTCGATTAATTGGTTTCTACATTAACAAAAGAGGGGTAATCTATGGTTGGAAAGAGTTGCCTTTGGGGAAATCTCTTTATAAGTAAATCTATCCTTTATATCATTTCCAGTTTATTTTTATTGCTCAATATTGGTTTTGCGAGCGCAGATACAGAAACCAAATTATTTATTAAATACGAGAAATCCCTTCTGTCTGCAAATATTCAGGGAGCAAAATTGTCTGATGTAATTAGAGAATTAAAGAATAAGACCGGCATTGATTTTAATTACAGATCCCTTCCTGATCAAACTATTTATTTAAGTTTTGCAAACCTGTCTCTTAAAAATGGGATCAAACAAACTATTCCTTTCGGCACAATTTTTGTTTCTGATCAAACCTTCTCAGGGGCGGAAACTATAAAATCTGTTTATATTCTTACTTCCTTAGGACTAACTCAAAACGTAGAAGAACCCACAAATATTTTACCCGCCCCTTTTGCAGAAACTACTCCTCAAAAGGGTATTGAGTATTTGGCTTGGCAGGCAAAAGATGCTGCGCTGGCCTATCAATGGCTGCTGCAATTGCAGGAAAAAGACCCTGAGAAACGACTAAAAGCGATAGCAAAATTGGGGGAATTGGGATCAAATTTTTTCTCGGTTAAGGGTCTATACCTAGCTCTTAATGATAAAGACAATAAGGTCAGCAGAGCCGCTTCAAATAACCTAAAAAGACTGGATGAACAAAACATATTTAAGTCATTGACCGAGGAATTAAAACAAGATGAGCCAATCATTCAAAAGCATGCTTTGGAAGTAATCAAGCTTCAAAAAGGAACAAAATGGGAGGTGCTATTGAAGCAGTCAATTGAATCGAATCAACTCGACACTTCTTTACGAAAAACAGCTGAAGAAATTCTGGCAAAACTAAAAGCCAAACCCAGCAGAAACTAACGTCTACGCCTTCTTTTTCTTTTACCCTTACTCTTCTTCTTTTTACCCTCCTTTTTAATCACAACCGGAGGGGTTGTAGGTTCGTTAGTCACTCGCCAGACCTTCTCACCTTCAAGATACATTCTTTGCTGATCTTCCAAGCTAAGTGGCATAGCGCCCAATCTTCCAAATACACTGACCTGGTTACCACTTTCGTCAATCGCGCGATCACGGTCTAACCCCTTTGACAAAGTTAACGCGCGACTGTCGAGTTTTTTAGAAGCTATTAACTTGGGTTTTGGAAAAGGACTAAAACCAAAATGTGTCACACCCGAATCATTATCTCCAGGTGAACTAAGTTGAATAACTCGAAGTCCGTTATTGCCATCAGCAACAAAAGCAAACGAGCTAGAGGAAACAGAACCCACCTTGACTCCATGCACATCGTTCATCTTGCCTTCAGCATCGAAAGTAAGTGCTATTTTAGGTTTCTCCGGGTTTTCTATATCAACTATTACTAATCCTTTATTACCACCTGCAACATACGCATATGTTCGTGCCACATAAACATCGTAAGCCTCTGACAACTGAACAATCGCGCCTTCCACCAGTTTTGGTTTATCCTGAATTGTTACATCAAAAACTTTTAAACCTTCATCGTCCACTATGAAGCCATAACGAAACTGTATGGCTACGGTCCTGGGATTTTTAAGACCCTTTAATTCGGCTACCAGTTTTGGGTTTAAAGGATCGTCTAAATTTACAACCCGAATCATATCCGGGCAACTAATATAAGCATAAACTCCAGCCAAGGTAATAGACTCAGCATTTTTTAACAACCCGTCTGGGTTAAAAGTGAAAGCACGTTTGAGAAAGTTGTTTTTAGGATTACCATCAAGGAACGTAGTTACATCGACACCAATCAAGCCTTCATAACGATCTGTGAAAAAGGCGTATTTATAAATCGGATGTATCGGAGTTTCTTCATTTTCTGGAAGAGCTTTACGGTTAGCATCTACAGGCATATTTGTGGGGAGAGCTATAGAAGTAGCAAACTTGGAAGCGATTCTTGGAGATTGACCAAATAACGAGAATGGAGATTGTGTAATCCGCTGGGAATAACCTTTGTTATCAATATTGGCAACGTCATAAACCCAAAAACCTCTTTCACCTTGTGCCACATAGAGGTATTCACCCCTAAGTTGCAAACTTCGAACACCTTGACGCCATTTACTATTACCATATGAATTCTTTAATTCTTTTTTCTTATCCAGATGTTTAGTAAATTCAGCAGGGTAGGCATATTTATGTGTGTGAGAACCAATCACTGCCTGAGGCTCTTCGGTTTCCGTAACAGCTACGGCTTCCAGACCATGTTCAAGCCCAAGATAAATATACTTCCCAAAAAAGTTGACGAAATTAGTACCATGAAGAAATAGCGAAGCCATCCATGCGTTATTATTATTTTTCTCTGATATATGGCAGTCGTCACATTTCTTGGTTTCTTTTTTACGGACATTGTGCGGGTAATGCGGGTTAAAAGCTTGACTACTATATCCTGAAGAGGAGATGGGTGGTTGCTGAATATAGGTCATTTCCCGATCGCCATTCAAGGCGCTCAATATCAATGCGCTTGAGGAACGAGCCGGAGCGATTTTTCTGTTTTTCACCTTACCCCAACGAGCGAGCATATAACTATCGTCTCTCAATACTTGAGGGTTATAAGTGGTAAACACTTTACTTTTATTCCCTTCAAAATGGCGCATTTCCTCTTTGAAATTTTGTTTCAAGGGAAGGTGACAACCAAAACAATTTGTGACAAACCCTGTATGGCAAGTATAACAAGCTATTTTTTTGCTGGAATGCGCCAATTTATTTTTATCGTCAGGGACCGTTCCCCAAGTTTTATGGTCCCGTTGAATAGTTTTAGCGTATCTGGCCTTTTCGTTAAAATTTTTGCTTTTCGGATTTATGAAATCCTGAACTTGGGGCACTTCCCATTCTCTATCAGGGTACAACATAGATCGTTGATATATTTTTTTTCCTCGTTTAAAAAAACGTTTTTTGCCAAAGGAGGATTTACCGGTCCGCAGATCTCCCTCCCCGGTTGCGGCAGGACCACTCGGGACCAAACTAGCCAATGTATCCACATCGCCGTGACAATCTACGCATTGGATCTCTAAAGCATCTTTATAAGCACCGTAAAGTTTTCCGTCTCCATGGGAGTCTTGAGAAAAATGGCAGTCCACACAATGCATTCCTTTTTCAACATGTACATCCTTTAAGTGCACCGCTTTTTTCCAGAAATCAGGTTTGTCTAACGAAACAACTTTACCATCTTTATCTAGAAGGTTACCTTTTCTATCCTTTTTAAATACCCCGCGAAACATCCAGCCATGACCGTGGTAATCAGCCATTTGTGTATGCTTGAGTTTAGAGTTCATCTCGCTAGATTTTTCCAGAAATTTTTCATTTCGCCATAATCCCCTGCTGACAGCTCCTTCTGGGTTTGCTTGGTAACCTTCGGCTAATTCCTCAGGGGTTAAGACAGGTGTTTTATCGGGATACATAAACTTGGCATCCGTTTCATAATCCCACATTGTATAACCCAAATAAGTATTAACAAAAGAATTGGGTTGATGCATATGGCATATCAAACACTGACTGGTAGGAATAGCATTAGTAAATCTGTGACTGATAGGATGACCTCTTTCGTCCTTGGGAATAGTTGGATCTTTAGAAAAACTTAATCCTCGATGACCAAACTTGGAATAAGGCCCAGAACCATCTTTATCCCTGCTATTGGCATAAACAACATGGCAACTGCTGCATCCACTGGATCGAAAATCACCAGGGTGATCATTCGTACCTAAAAACCAAAGTAACGGATCATTCAGACGGGTTTTATGAAGATTTAATGTCGGAGTATCAATACGGAGTTGTGTACCGAGACCCCTATCGCCTGTCTTCATATCAGGTTTGCCTGGCTCCGGGAAAATACTTAAAGTATTTAGCAAACCGGGTACCCCTACTTCCGAGGGATTAGCTCGAGGGATCCGTCCCCCTCTCTCAAAAGATCGAAATATGTTTCCAGGTTTTGTAATTTCCCAACGAGGCAAAGGAATTATAGATGGTATCGCTCCTTTAGATTTTTCTTTTTCTGTCAATTCCCGATAAAATGTCTTCCCCTCTTCATCGGTAACAGCAACGCCAAATGCCTGGGCAGGTTTTCCATCGTTCGTGTAATACTCGCCTAAAACATAGTTTTTAAAAGGAAGGATTCCATTATTATAACTTGCACCCCCAAATAGCATGGCCCCGGTAGCCATAATACTTCTCGGAACGTTTGCCACATATTGTTGGTGACAAAATGAGCCGCCGCAGGTTGTCTGAGCTACTCGTAAATCTCCCGGGTTCATAAAACGTATGAACTCTCTACTCTCCTTATTCAATAAGGTATAAGAGCGAATGGGATTGGCAGAGGTAGGCCATTTGTCCGGATATTTAGGTTGAACATGGGATTTTTTCTGGGTTTTAAGGTATTTTTCTGATTTAGGGTCTAGACCCTTTTCAACAGAAAACCCCGCATTGCCACCATGACAATCTGTACACCCTAATTTTATTTTTTCATCAACGTGCATTTTCTCCACACCCTGATGACAACTATTACAACCTAAGCTTTTCTTTTCTACCTCTTCTCTTGATTGCTTACCAATATCCGTAGCACCGATAGGCGCCCAAGGGTCAGAAGCAATAACTTTTATGGTTTTACCTATAGCGGTTTTAGCCTTCACTTTTGTTTTTTTATCTGGCTTACCGCCACCACTTAACACCGGAACTTTTTTCTCAGAAGTTTTCGGTTTAGAAAATGGTTCTGCTTTTTTAGAAGTATTCTTTTGAGATATTTGTTTGCTCTTTTTAGGTGTAGTACCTTCAAGAGCTGGCACAATTCCAATCCCGCAAGCCAATAAAATAAAAATCGCAATACGCAATAGACTGGTTATCTTTATCGACATTATTATTTTCGATGGGTTTCGCACGTTTAACCTTTTTAAAGTCTAGTAGGTAAAAATAAGTCTGGATGTAACAGAATACAGGTTTCCTTCTGTGAGGATATCCTTAAATCCCTCACCAGGAAAAAGGACATTGGTCCCTACGTCCACAATAACGTTATTATTTAACCAGGGCCTCCACTCAGTTCCCAAACTTAAATCAAAACCTATATCTTTAGCAATATTGGCCTGGTTTAAAACTAACTCCAGAGCATCAGTTTTGGCAAAACTGAGTTTACTCAAATTCAAAGTACTTCGTATCTTTGGAGTGAGATTTAAATCCATTCCAATATTGTAAATATTAATACCAGGATTCACAAAATTTGCCTGTCCTTGGGCTTTGCTGCTACGAAGACTTGGAAAAACACTATCCTGATTGACCATTTGAACCCCAGTTCCCGCAAGAGGAATTGCCTGTGCAATCCAATAAGTATTTCGTCCGCCGACAAAATTAGGATTAGGGAAGATAGCGTCAAATCCTTCTCCTTTACCATCTTCAGGGTCACCATCCCCTGAAGCATGCAGCCAACTAAATCGATAGCGAACCCAATCATCATCGACAGAAAACTCTAACCCTGCGGCAAATGCCGCAATATCAACCTGTCTACCAGCAATATTATTTAAAGTGTCATTACCAAAGGCATAATAAAAAAAGTGACTGACATTCAATCTACCCCAATGGCCTTCGCCAGCAAACCCTAAATATTTTACATCCACCTCATGTTCTACCGCATCACCAATTGCATCCGGACGGGCAAGAAAAAGATTTTTATCGTATTCAGTCGAGGGGCCATCGTTGTTATAGTGAACACTTAGTTGCGCCGTATAGCCCTTAACCCCAAAATCCTGAGCATAAATATTGGCAATAAAAACCTCTTGGTGACGGTCGTTAAAAGTGTTCAACAAACTGTTGGTATCCTTCTCAAGCATCTCAAAGTATAAAATATTAAACTGATAAATATTATTGTTTAAGGTGCCGAGAATACGACCACCCAGGTTTGTATCCTCAAAAATAATTCCTCTGAAATCTGAATTAAATTTCTGTATACCCCCCTTAAAAGAAACAAAGTCATAAAATCGATTTAAATCAAAAAGATGATATTCGACAGAAGCTTCTTCTAATGCGTAGTCATCTGTTGTTCGAACCGTTCCATTACGGACATCCCGCGAAAGAATTCCGTTTTCAGCGGCGTTTATATGAAAAAGGTTTATGGCAGGTGTCAGACGAATTTCCCAATCGCGCGGGCGGAAAGAAGTATCTCCTTTGAATAACTCGAAGGTAAACCGAAAATCTTGAATATACGCAAATTTACGATTGCCGCCAAAAAATTCTTCGGCGATTGGGTCAGCAGCACTTACACCCGCAGGAGTAGGAACCGTCCCAAAAAACTCAAATCGACTGATGCTGTCAACCCTCGCAGTAAAAAAAATGTCATCGCCTATAACAGGGCGATCCCCCTTTAGGATATTTTGATTATAGGGATCAACAAGGTTTTCCTTATAAAGAATTCTCCAACGATCTCCGAGAGGCTTAACACCTTCAATAGTTTTTACCTTTGTCTCATCCTGGTATTCTTTTTTTTCGGAATGTTTTACCGGATCAGGCTTACCTCTTCTTCGACGCCTTCGTTTTCTTTTGGATTTTTTTGAAGGTTCGCCTTTTGGGGAAGATATTTTCTTCTCAACTTTTTTTTGCTCGGAAATTTTGTTTTGCTTAGGGGCTCTTCTTCGACGGCGACGTTTTCTTCTTTCGGCTACAACTTCTTCAGCGCTCTCGTATCTTTCGCCTTCCTGCGAATAAAGGTAATTTGATGATGTTCTGATTATCGGTTTAGAGTAAACCAATCCAGATGGAAAAAACAACACGCCCAGAAATATTGAGGCAACCCAAATCAACATTTGACATCTTAGGTTGAAGTTTTTCATTCTATAGGATGCCTCTTAGATTAATTACCCAAATTTTTTGGGTTTCTTGGGTATTTCAGGTAAGGCATACGCACATCAGAAATTTTATATTGATCTGAGCGTATGCTTGCCAGAGGTTCAAAACTGACTGCCCCAGCTGCCGCTACCAGATCATCCTGCTCGACTCCATCACCGCTGACGCCCAAACCACCAATCAAGGCTCCGTTTTTGTATAAAGGAACACTACCCGGGAAAAACACAATACCACTATGATTAGCATTACCTCCCGCTCGACCTTGTGTGCAGGGATTTGCCGCATCATTTGTGAAAACATCTCTATAAGGACCCGGGCTTGTGAAATCAAGGCCTGACGGAAAAAACCGTTGACTTCCAAAGCTTATCGTACGATTCGTTACGGCAGTTCCAACAGGCATGGCTACTTGATCCTGAGTTGCCACACTATTACCACTAAAGTAGGTTACATTGCGTGCCTTCGTAACAGCGACATCGAGACTAAAAACTGTTGAATCTGATTGGCGGTAAACCGCAAGGATATTGCCGTTGATATCGCCAATAGCAAAAACCATTCTTGCTGTTTCCTTATAAGGCAGGCGAATAGCTGCCCGGATTAGGTTTGCCTCTGCACGCGCTTGGTTGATAATTTTATTCAAGTCAGCTACCGTAAAAGAACCTCCCGCTGTGGGCCCCACCAAAAAACCTGACGGTACGGCAGTACTGCCAGCCGCAGTTCCAGCAGTAGAGTTAACATTTAACCATCCACCCCCTCCAGCCGTATAATTTGCGTCACGCAATGCACCTGCATCACTGGAAAAACCCGGTGGACGTGTAGTCTGTTTCACACCTGGTAAGCGAATACCATCAATAAATATTCCTCCGCCACTAAATCGCGGAGGCTCAAAACCTACCGCTCCCGCAACCGCTGCAAATTCTTCCGCCTCATAACCAGTTCCCAGTTTTCTTAAACCTCCTTGAGGGTCGTCAGTCAATGCCGGACCAATTCCAAAAACACCGACCCCCCCCACCAAAGTGTTTCCCTTGTAAAGAGGAAACGAACCAGGAATAGTCATAACTCCTTGACCACACCCAGTGGTGGTGCCATTTTCACATGTACCACCCGCGGCTCTAAGAGCCTGTGGAAAACTTTGTCCAGTCAAATAGGTCATATTTAAATCGCAACCACGATTATTATGTTCAATGCCAAAAAGGGCACCATTGGGAGTAAATTTAA
>CAZMXD010000007.1:0-24010 GCA_964570185.1 uncultured Nitrospina sp.
CTATGGTATGGTCTATATGCCATTTTCCTTCGATATACCAGGGGGAGTTAAAATCAGAATTTAAAAAAATTAAAGCTATGATTATCAATATATATAAATATCGAACTTTTATCTTGAAAACCTCTTGGTCGGATTTTAAAAATCGCTACGCTGGGGCTTCAATAGGTTTATTATGGAATGTTCTGCAACCCTTAACACTAATTCTTTTATACTTCACAGTTTTTTCTACAGTTTTTGCTTCAAGGATTGGGGGTACCGAGACAAATACCATTATGTTTGCCTTATATCTTTGCTCCGGTTTTCTTGCATGGAATGCGGCGACGGAATGCGCTACTTATGGAGCTAATGCGTTTATCAAGAATTCTATTTACCTCAAAAAACTTCCGATACCCGAGCAAGTGTTTGTAACAAAAGAAGCAATTGTAGCCATTTACAGCTTAGTAATTTCTTTCCTTTTACTAATTATTTTATCGGGTTTTTTTAAACATTTTCCTTCATGGGTATGGTTGTTTCTTCCTTTGCCTTTGATTTTATTTCAGTGTTTCGCATTTGGTTTGGGGATGTTTCTTGGAATCATAAATGTTTTTTTCAAGGATATCGGGCATGCCTTGCCCATCATTTTTCAAATCTGGTTTTGGCTGACACCGATTGTTTATCCGATTTCAATTCTCCCTGAGTTTATGCAAAATCTAACAGCTTTTAACCCCGCATTTCATTATATAAACGCGATTCGAGATATTTTTCTTTATGATAAATTCCCAGAAACAAGCCTTTGGATTTTTATGACCAGTTGGAGTGTTGCCACGCCCTTGATTGCGTATTTAACATTGAGGCGACTGAGACCAGAAATTAGGGATTGCATATGACGCAAGAAGTAGTTGTAAAAATTCAGAAACTAGGAAAAAAATTTAAACTCTATGAAACCCAAAAAGATCGGCTTAAAGAATGGCTTTCTTTTGGCTTTTGTACTACCCATTCTGATTTTTGGGCCTTAAAGGACATTTCTATCGAAATAAAACAAGGAGAATGCTTCGGTATCATTGGTGAAAACGGAGCAGGAAAAAGCACTTTACTTAAAATTCTAACTGGAGCATTGTGGCCAACTAGCGGTTCTGTTGAAATGAGAGGACGAGTATTTTCCTTATTAGAACTTGGGACAGGTTTCAACATGGAATTAACTGGAAAGCAAAATATTATAAATAACGCTAGCTTACTCGGTTTTCCTGATGATTATATTACCCAGGAAAAGTTAGACCTTATTGAACAGTTTGCAGATATTGGTGAATTTTTCAACCAACCTATCAGAACCTATTCTTCTGGAATGCATGTCAGATTAGCATTTTCAATGTTTATGTTCATGGAACCAGAAATCTTTATCATTGATGAAGCATTAAGTGTTGGAGATATTTTCTTTTCGCAAAAATGTTTTAAACAAATCCGAGAACTAATGGGCAGGGGTGTTACTTTTATTTTTGTATCTCATGATTTAAATGCAATACAAAATCTTTCAAATAAAGTCATGCTATTAAATCATGGCGAATGCATATTTCAAGGTGCACCAGAGCAAGCTGTCGAACGTTATTCCACAAAAACTTCTGAAAACAACTTTTCGGAGCCAACAACCTCTGCTTTTAAAAAGCCATTATCCGCAGCAAAAATAAGTGGCTCGCAAATTGATCATGCTGAAATCATATCTCATTCCGTACTCGACAATAAAAACAGACATGGCGATAGGAGTTTAGAAATCATTGCCGCCAGAATTGTCAATTCGGACCATAAAGATACTTTATCTATCCCCATAATGGATCATTTATTTTTTTATTATCTAATCAGAGCTCAAAAGGAAATACAAAATCCTCATCTGGGAATCTCATTTTTTGATCGGATGAATAATTTGGTTTTTGGAAAAAATACACATCAGCTTGGTATTTCGTTGCCCAGTCTAAAACCTGGAGAAGAAATGATTTATGGAATAAAAATTAAAATATCCCTGCAGCCGGGTCAATATACTTTAAGTCTGCACTGTGGGGCTCTAGACGAAAATAATCCTAATCCAAATGCCGGCATCGTATATGACTGGCATGATTCAATCGGTCCAATTAAAGTTACCTTTGATTATTCTAGGAATTGTGTGCCCTTTAATGGAATTGCAGACCTTTCTATGAAGATGATCAACTAAAATTCCAATGGCTACAGTAAAGTTTATTTACAAAAAGTATATAAAACTGTAAATCAAAACATCTGTAATAGGATAAAGTTTTGAACTCGTTATTTATTTTAATTGTTTTATCTGCTTCAATATTTCTTTTCCTAGGAGGTTATGCTCTAGGAAAATGGAAAAGCACTGCTAAAATTAGGCGTTTGATTAAAGTTCAATTAAGCTCCTACCTTCTTGGTCAAAAAATAAAAAATATTGAAAAAAGGAAAGGTGTCGCTCAAACATATTATGACAGCGAAACCGCCTTTAAAGAAATGGACGAATATTATTGGGACGCAAGCGCCTTAATTCCTGCTCCCTTTATAAATTATGCCCCTGCTCCTACTAAAGAAAAAAACTTGCAAATAAATTCGAACCAATTTAGGTCCAACGAAGATATTATCTATCCCAAACCGATTGATATTTTCAGGATATTTTTGGTCGGGGGATCAACAGCATTTGGTTCAGGGGCTCCTGATCAGAACAGAACAATTGGAGGTTACTTAAAAACTTTTTTCGACAATCAATTGTCTACTAAAAAAACCAAATACGAAATTCAAACCGTAGCAGCTGCTGCATGGTCTTCATCTCATGAGAGAATAGCAATAGAAAATCTTGTCTCGGAAATGGAACCTAATCTGGTTATTACTTTTTCTGGCAACAATGAAGCACATTGGGGATGGAATTTTAAAAATACGATGTGGTTTAGAAGCTATGCAGACAACCATTTTTGGGAAATTATTAATGCCTCCTACAATGCAGCAGGTTTTGAATCCTTCAAAAACCCAATTACTGATAAAACTACTGTATTATCCCCAGACTCCCTTTCTCAAATTTTAAAAAAAAATGTCGACCTTGGGTGTCATGCTCTGTCCCAAACCAAGGCACAACACTATTACATGTTCCAACCATCTATGCCGTTGACTGAAAAATATTTGACCAAAAGAGAAAAAGAAATTTTCTCAAAATGGCATCCGAAACAAATAGAGTATTTCAGGAAATATCACAGACTTGCAGTTATCGAATTAAAAAAACTTGAAAGCTTGCATGAAAACTTCCGCTTTTTCGATCTTTCCCACGTGTTTGATGAAATTCATCCAAATGAAGATATTTTTATAGACTCCGCTCATTTTGGCGATAAAGGCTACCATATTATTTCCAAAAAAATTATGGAACTTATTCGACCCGAAATATAGAAACATAGATACTTGTCAAGCTAAAACCAAGTAAAGGTTTTGCAAAAACAACTAAATTATTTGCTAGAGTCCACATCAAGGGTTATTAAAAACTACTTTTTCAACTTATCTGGGGATAGCCTACAAACCCTAAAAAATACTTCAAAAGCAAAAACCTTTACGACCTTGACCAAATTCCGTTAAAGGCTTATGATGTTGAGTGTTAAGCGTTTTTGATTCTAAATATTTAATGGTTCAAGTAGATTGCATCAAAATCCGATATATTCACAGAGGCAAAGCTGTTTTTGTTCAAAATAGATCCTCAAACCAGGGGTTTTTATTGTGGCAAAATTTCATATTAGTCACCTTGACTTAAAAAATATCTTTAACAAAGGGAAAATACAATTGTGATGAAGTTGAAAAATTAAAATCTTCAATTTTTTTATTCCCACAAACTATTCCCTTAAGTAGTCATAAATATCCCTTACCAAGAAGAATTGGCCGGGATGTTCTGAGACCTAAAATGAAAAACGTAAAAGTTGAAGTCGATCCAAAAAATGTAGAAAATATTTTTGATCGGTTAAAAGATGAGCAATTCAAGGGAAAAATCGGATTTCTAAACCCTGAATCTCGAACAAGAGCAATACTGCAAAATGGACCCCACGTAGGCCTGATGCTCTTGATGGGGGTTTGCCGTGATCTTTCGATTCCTTATGGATTTATCGATGCCGATGCAAATATGCTCAGCGATGATGAAGTCATCACGCTTATTAAAAAAGAAAAGTTTGATTACTTAGGTGTACCCTTAGTCTCACTTCGAGTTCAAAGAATATTTTCATTCCTAGAAAGAATTAAAAAAGAAACCGGGGTAATACTTATTGTTGGTGGCCCGCTGCCCGGCAATGACTGTGAATGGATGATGACTCAATGCCCAGCCATTGATTATGCAGTAACAGGAGAGGGAGAAGCCGTTTTGCCCTTACTATTAAGAGCGATCGAACAAGATCTCCCTCTGGATGAAATTGGTGGTCTCGCATATTGGGAAAACAACAAACCAAAAATAATCCCAAAATCCAAAGAATATATTCACGGTACCATCGTACCCATGCCAGATTTTGCAAGCTTTGATTTTAAATATTATCCTGGGTCGTCACCCGTAGGAGCCTGGCCATCGGTGAACTTGTACGCCAATAGGGGTTGCCCATATGCCTGCACCTTTTGCGGAAACGAGATTTGGCTGCATAAACCTAATATTGTTCCCGTATCCAAGGTGATGGAATGGCTCAATACCATCGTGAAAATGGGAGCCAAAGAAGCAAACTTTGTTGATGACATCCTAAATGTAAATCAGGATTGGTTTGAAGAGTTATGTAAAGCAATTATAAAAAATGGATTCCATGAAAAACTAATATTCCGTTGCTTGACTCGTGCTGATTTTACAAGTTTAGAACAACTCAAACTTGCAAAAAAAGCGGGGTTTTGGTTAATGACATTCGGCGTTGAAAGTGGCTCGCCAGAAGTTCTCAAGTACTACAAAAAAGGTGAAAAAATTGAACATATCGCAGAAGCTATTGAAAATTGCCACTATGCGGGAATAAAATCCCTGGCTTCATTCATTGCGGGCGCTCCTATTGACACCGTGGATACACTACTTGAAACTTCTAGTTTTATTCGACAGGTAAATCCAACCTATGCGCCAGTACAGCTTCTGTTTCCTTTTTTTGGTGCTCCGCTAACTAATGATATTATCCAACGCGGTTTGCTCACCACAGAAGAAATAAGAAACTACGACCATGCCAATCACATTATTCGGACAGAAACACTAACTACTAAGGAATTAGTCGAACTGATAGATTTTATACGAATGGACTTTTTTGAATTCAAAAAATCCCCCTATTCAAGAATGAAAAGAAAACGTGACTTAGAATTCCAAGGACTGGACAAAAATGAGGTGCAAGCCGAACTGGATTTTGAAATGGAAGATGTAAAATTCCAAAATCGTCATTTAGTTGGAGCTTTCCCAAATACTATAATGCCCGATAAGCGAACCGATTTGTCAAAATTAACCTCACCTAATTCGATTTATATGGATACTCCTGACATTCGTTTGAATGAAGCAGGTTGGCACGAAAGAGAAAAAGGGTTTCGCTGGTCACGAGTTGAATTTGAGATTCCCTTTTATTTTGAAAAACAAATTTCAATCATGCAAATTTCCTGGGCAACCATGCAAAAAAGGACCAAAGTAAAGATAAGCTTTAACAACGAAAAAACCTTGAATTATAAAATAAAAACCCGTGGGTGGAGAATTGATAACATTTCGATTCCAAAAGGGTTAAAAGGTGCAGTTTGGGTTAAATTTGAAATTCAAAATCCGCTATCTCTCCCAAATGATCCAAGAGAGCTAGGGGCAGCATTTAAAAGTATCCGGTTTTGGGAGAATATCTCTATTCCTGAAAACGAAAATGACAAAGAACAAGTCCTATCATCAATCATATCCTTATTGCAAAATCCTTTTGGCAAGAAGAACCCTGCAAAAACTAAAAAGAGAGCTGAAGAGAACGAAAAAATTTATCCGCTATATTAATTTACTGTTCCAAAAAACCCTCTTCAATTTTTAAAAGTATAGTTGCATAATCTAATCCTTCTTAATAAGACAAGATAATTTATTCATATTTCCCTGAGTTAACAATGATACGTAGCGCAGTCGTTTCTCTTTTTGCAACATGTACGATGAAGTGCGGTTACTGCGACCTTGCAGAAACTGGCCAAGTATTGGATGGACGACAATTAAAACCATACCAAGATAAAACTTTTATTTCTCGATCCGCCGACTTCTTCAATAAACGAACCACGGAAAACGAAAAATGGCTTTTGATTTTCACAGGCGGCGAACCTCTTTTGGCTCCAAACTTGGAATTATTATGCAATAAACTTCTTAATGCGGGGAATCGAGTCGCCTTTTATACAGGCCTCCATGTTGGAGAAAATAGTGCGGGCTGGAAATTTTTAATGAGCTCGTCTGCACCACAAGTAGACTACGTAATGGCGGCTTTTCATCCCGAAGCTGAAAAGTGGGAAGATGTTTTTTTCGATCGAATTCGCATTATGAAAAACAGGGGGCACAAAGTATTTTTTCGTTATGTTGCGCATCCAAAACGTCTAAATCGTCTAGATGAGTTGGCCAGAAAATGCCAAGAATTAGATATCTGTTTTTTCCCTGCAGCCTTATTGACAAACAATTATCCAGGAGCCTACACCGCAGCAGAAAGAAATCAACTTAAAAGGTATTCTAATTCATTAACTCAGTTTATCCATCTTGAAGGGGGCATTGACACTACGGAAACAAGTTGTCACGCCAGTAACAAGATTATTGGAGTACATTTGCTTTCCGGAGAAATTACTCCTTGCATTACGGTTGATGGGCCTGTCATCGGGAATGTTCACAAAGACGAGTTGAGTTTAAAATCAGATCCAATTCGCTGTCCAAATGCCGGAGTAAATTGTGTATGCGAAATCCATTATGAACAAGATATTGTCATTGGGGCCGAAGACTCAAAAAGTTTTTGCCAAAGAAAAAAAGGGTTTGTTGACCCGATAAAAGATCAAGATCCTCTGAAAACTATGAGAGCCAAAGGAATTAAATTTTATGTGAACTCAAAATCCGGAATGGGAAAAAAAATTAAGGAAGAGCAGCAATTAATTTTTTCTGATGAATACGTTCAATCAAGCTTTAAGAAAAACATTCTAGAAATAAACGATTCCTAAAAAAGAAATTTGTTGAAATTAAAAATTTTAAAATCCACTTAATTAAAAAACCTCATAATGTTTGTTAACATTTCACGGCTGCGAATTTTATTTTCAGATTAAAATGAAAATTTGAATTCACACTTTTTTAACTCCTAATTGATAAAGCATTAAAAAATACGAATGATTCCAATAGGCCAAATTCCTTTTCAAAGTGTTCTGGGCATTAATTATAGTGGTATGCATGATAGTTCCATTGCGATTGTAGCTCCCGATGGAACTCCAATTTTTGCGGTATCTTTAGAAAGGATTACTCGTGTAAAGCAGGATGGCCGCCCGCCGCATGCTTTATTAGAAAAAATTCCCTGGGATCGAATAACAAAAATTGCGGTCAGCACAAATCAATCATTGAATCCATATGAAGATGCTGAAGCCAAAATTAAATTTGATCGACTACCCAGCCCACGACTCCACGGATGGAAACACGAACAACCTTTTTATGAGTTTGTAAATGGTTTGCCTTGTGAAAAAGTTTTTGTCGGCCACCAGTTAAGCCATGCCAGCTCAGCTTTTTGGGGAAGTGAATTTGAAGAAGCTCTTTGTCTTACCTGTGATGGGGGAATGTATAATGATTCCTGGTTTGGTGGTGTTTATCGGTGCAACAGAAACGATGGAATTGTTTCTCTCGACAACTTCAGTGTCATGAAGTTAGCAATGATTACATCCCTTTATACCTTTGTCACGGCATTATTAGGTTTCACTCCCAATAAACACGAAGGGAAAATTACCGGTCTTGCAGCTTATGGAAAATCCAGCAATCGCTGCAAAATCTTATTAGAGAAATGGTTTACGGAAGATTACTATAAGCTTGAGTCCACTCTACGTTGGATTTTTTTATACAGCACCACAACGCCGCCTCAGTTTCTCCCAGACTCTTCTGCATTCCAACTATTTAAAAATGAAACGAAAGATATTCCTAAAGAGGAATTAGCGGCAAGTGTTCAAGCCTTTGCAGAAAATTATGTCTTAAAAATTCTCGATAATATAAAAAATCACGGCTGGGTAAGTGAGAACATTTGCCTTGCGGGTGGATTATTTGCAAATGTAAAAATCAACCAATGCGTAGTAGAAACGGGGTTTAAAAAGCTTTTTGTTGCTCCTCCTATGACAGATGACGGAACAGCACTTGGTGCAGCCTGGCACGCTCTTTCCAACGGACCAGAATTTAAACCAAAACCTTTACGCTCGATGTATTTAGGGCCCTCTTATCCCATAGAGGAAACACAATGTTTAATTTTGGAGAAAAAAATTCAAATTCAAAAATCGAAAAACCCTGCAAAAGAAATTGCATCTCTATTGAAAGAGGGCGCTGTAGTTGCAATATTCCAAGGAGCCGCCGAGTTCGGCCCGCGCGCCTTGGGCAATCGCTCCATTTTAGCCCCCGCAACTGATCCGGAAATCAACCTTACTCTCAACGAAAGGCTAAATCGCACAGAGTTTATGCCTTTCGCTCCCATAAGCCGAATTGAGGATGCAGAACAACTTTACCAAAATATCAGTCGAGTTCAACACACGGCAAACTTTATGACAGTCACTGTGGATTGTACAAATAAAATGAAGGTAACATGCCCAGCAACTATCCACATCGATGGCACCGCTCGACCTCAACTTATTTCTCACAAACAAAATCCGCTCATACATGACATATTGACTCAGTACTATGATATGTCTGGAATACATGCACTTGTAAATACTTCGTTCAATGTTCATGAAGAACCTATCGTATCTTCACCAGAAGATGCCTTAAGAGGTTTCTTTCTATCTGGATTGGATTACCTTTACTTAGAACAAGTTGGGTTGATTTCCTTCAAGAAAAATGAAGCAATAGCAGTGTCCTACTTGAAAGAAGCATTAAAAAATCCCGATCAAAAACAAAGCGATCTGTTGAAAGCAAGGGAATTACTTATTAAGGAACGAGCACAACTTTTACAAAATTTGGAAGAAAAAGAAATTGTCATTCAAAATCAGGGCAACCTGTTGGATAAATTTCACTCGAGATTTCGTTATTGGAAATATCTAATTGTCCCTATTGAAAAACTATTTTCTCCTTTTAAAACACTGCGGCTAATTTTTTCCCCTAAACTGGGTAGGCTACACCAATATGCTCCAAAGGAAATTAACTTGCCTTCGCATTACACAGAGTTTAAACAAATTGATTCGCTCCCAAAGATTTCAATTGTCACCCCGTCTTTCTGGCAAGGAGAATTTATAGAACGTACTTTAAAAAGTGTGTTTGAACAATCTTATTCCAATCTGGAGTATTTTGTTCAGGATGGTGGTTCTGGAGATGCGACAAAGGAAATTCTAGAAAAATTTTCTGATCGTTTGACGGGCTGGGAGTCCAAATCTGACAATGGCCAAACCCATGCTATCAATCTCGGGTTTGCTAAAACAACAGGTGAGATAATGGCTTGGATCAACTCTGATGATATAATTCTTCCAGGCACATTGTATTATGTCGCCGACTACTTCAACTGCCATCCTGAAATCGATGTGGTCTATGGCAACCGTATGCAGATTGATATTAATGACAAACAAATTGGTCAATGGGTTATGCCGGAACATGACAATAATATTCTTTCATGGACTGACTTCATCCCGCAGGAAACACTTTATTGGCGACGTAGTATCTGGGAAAAAGTTGGTGGAAAGTTGGATGAATCATTCAGTTTTGCAATGGACTGGGATTTCCTGGTCCGACTTCGCGATGCAGGCGCCCGTTTTGCAAGACTTCCTCGTTTTATGGGCGGTTTCCGCGTACACCCCAAACAAAAAACATCTTCTGAAATAGGTTGTATCGGCTTAGAGGAGATGAATTGTATTCGTATGCGCCTACTGGGAAAAGTTCCTTCAGACAATGAAATTTTTAAGGCCGTGAAACCTTATTTGTTAAAACATATTTTTACCGATCTAATCTGGAGAATTCGAACTGAGGTTGGAAAACCCTATTAGGAACGATTGAACGTTAAAATATTTTGAGCGAGGGATTTGACAGTCCTTAAAACAATATAATTATTTAAAGTCATCTTTTTATGAAAAAATTTCTTCTGGACAAAATTAAATCACGGGAAGCCGTGATTGGAGTTATTGGATTAGGTTATGTAGGACTTCCGCTGATTCTTCGTTATTGTGAGACTGGTTATAGAGTTTTGGGTTTCGATATCGATCAGAACAAAGTAGAAAAGTTAAATGCCGGCCAAAGCTATATCGAGCACATATCTTCTGAAAGTATATCTTCCGCTCGAGACTCGCTTTTTGAAGCTACCATCGACTTTAGCCGAGCGGGAGAAGTTGACGCATTGATACTTTGCGTTCCCACCCCACTGAACAAATACCGAGAACCTGATATTTCTTTCATCATCAATACAATCGATTCCTTAATACCTTATTTTCGAAAAGGGCAGGTTGTTTCTTTAGAATCTACTACCTATCCAGGCACCACCGATGAAGAGTTGATGCCAAGAATGGAATCGAGGGGAATGAAAGTAGGTAAAGATCTATTTTTATTATATTCCGCTGAACGCGAAGACCCTGGTAATATAGATTTCACAACAAAGACTATTCCCAAGGTATACGGTGGGATAACTAAAAATTGTTTGGAAATAGGTGCGGCCCTCTATGGGGCAATCATCGATCAGGTAGTTCCCGTTAGTTCAACCCGTGCAGCGGAATTGACTAAGTTGCTCGAAAATATTCATCGAGCAGTTAACATTGGTTTGGCAAATGAAATGAAAATAATCGCGGACAAAATGGGTATTGATATTCACGAAGTAATTCGTGCGGCAGCAACTAAACCTTTTGGTTTTGTCCCTTATTTTCCGGGACCAGGTTTGGGAGGGCACTGCATACCTATCGATCCTTTTTATCTCACTTGGAAAGCAAGAGAGTTTGGATTACACACACGTTTCATTGAACTTGCAGGAGAAATCAACACTTCCGTATCAAATTTTGTTGTTACCAAAACCGTACAAGCTCTCAACTCCAAAAAAAAAGCGATCAATGGTAGTCGAATCCTGATCTTGGGAATCACTTATAAAAAAAATGTGGATGATATGCGGGAATCACCTTCCGTACTTTTAATGGAGAAGTTGCGCGAGTTGGGAGCGGAGATTTCCTACAGTGACCCACATATACCAGTTTTCCCTAAAATGCGGGAACACCAATTCAATCTTTCCAGCATCACGATTAATCCAGAAACTATAGCTGACTACGATTGCCTATTGCTGGCTACCGACCACGATAAATTCGATTACGAAATGATTAAAAAGCATGCGAGATTAATTATTGATTCGCGTGGCAAATACTCTGAATCCACTGACCATATTATCAAAGCCTGAACATAAACTTAATTTTCCCCTGCTTAAAATAATATAACAGGAAATTTCATGAAAATTTTAACGGTTGTAGGTGCCAGACCCCAGTTTATTAAAGCTGCAACTCTTTCCAGGGCCATTCGCCAACATAATTCCAAACCAGGAAACATGGCTATTGAGGAAAAAATGATTCATACGGGTCAGCACTACGATCAAAATATGAGCGATAACTTTTTTGAAGAACTCGATATTCCTAGCCCAAATTTCCATCTCAAAATCGGATCTGCCACACATGGTGCTCAAACTGGTAAAATGCTGGAAAAAATTGAGGTGGTATTGCAAGAGGAGCTTCCGGATTTTCTGTTAGTTTATGGTGACACCAATTCAACTCTTGCCGGTGCCTTGGCTGCGGCAAAGCTTAATATTCCCGTTGCCCACATCGAAGCCGGACTCAGAAGTTTTAACAGATCAATGCCAGAGGAAGTAAACCGTGTCCTTTGTGATCATATTTCTACTTTACTTTTTTGTCCCACAGAAACTGCCATCAAAAATCTTGAGGATGAAGGCATTACCAAAGGGGTCAAATACGTTGGCGATATCATGTACGATGGCATGCTTTATTATAAGAAAAAGACTAGTCAAGCAATATTGGATTATCTTTCTATTAAACCAAATGACTATATTCTAGCCACCGTCCATAGAGCCGAAAACACAGACAATCCGGCCCGATTGAAAGCAATCATACAAGCCTTGGGAGACGCAGCCAAAACTTCAAAAGCTGTCGTACTTGCATTACATCCAAGGACAAAGAAATTGCTAAAACAACAAGGCCTCGAATTATCAAAATCTATTCAAATCATCGAACCCACTCCTTACCTAGAAACAATAACCCTATTACAAAATGCTAAAGTAATAATAACTGATAGTGGCGGTATGCAAAAGGAAGCCTTCTTTCTTTCAACACCTTGCCTGACACTTAGAGATGAAACCGAATGGGTAGAAACGATAGATATTGGCACGAATAAGCTTATTGGAGCGGATATAAAAAAAACCGCAAGAGCATTGGACCAGCTTTTATCTAATAAGTGGAATCCTAATTTTTCCGCCAAACCATATGGTCAGGGAGATGCTGCTGAAAAAATTGTTGCTGAACTCGTTAGCAAACATTAAACCAAGGTCATATTCTTATAGGAACTGGTAAGAATAAATTAAAAAACTTTTGTAATTCTACTTTATCCTCACCTTCCAAACATAGAACCAAGGGGGAGAATCTTCATCCCGTTGTGATGTAAGGGTGATAATGTTCGCACCTGGCTTCAACTTCAGTTTTAAGTCAATTGCGGATGAATCAGGAACCTTTCCCTTCCAAAGCGGAACATCAAAAATTTTGGTTTTTTCAGAAAACAATGTACTCTCAAATCGAACCTTACTCTCATCTTTAAGCGCATTCATAAAAAAAGATAAAACTATCTCCTGTTTTTTCTGAGACCATATAACCAAAGCGGCAGTATGACCTAAGAACAGTCGATAAGCGTTTTTATGTTTTGCTACTTTGTTCGGATAAAAATTTAAAGTGTGCCAGGAATCACCAACAAGTTGAGTCAAGGGTTGCTCCCGGGAATCAAAAATTTTAAGCCTCTTATCAAACAACAACGGTTTGGAAAAGGCACTGGTACGCAAGTCTTTAATAATACCGACCTTCCCTTCAGGACGAATTACTAGAATCGCACGGTCTAACAACTGTTTTTCCCAAGCACGTGTATTATTTGGGCCTGGAACAATTTTATCTAGAAAACTATTTGAGGTATTCCCCCTAGCATGCATGAAATATTGATTTCTTAACAAGACCGATCCTCCGGCAAAGTCGACGCCATCGCCGGGTCCAAAATAATAAGCAATTGGATTATTTGCGGGACCTCCTGGCTTATTCTGCAAAGCAGCCACTTTTTGTACTCCTTCCAAAGCGGTAACATCTCGAAATTCAGAGCCAAACACCGGATCAATACTAAGGACTTCCTGAACACTGTTTATCCTCATTTTGATTTCAGGTAAAACAAAAAACAAAAGAATGGCAAAAGCTACCCAAACATATTTTTTTCCTTGCAAAGCTATATTAGAAAAGGCAATTCCTGCCAAACCCAACAAATATAAGTGACCTAATTCTGCAAAACGAACAATTTGATACGTCCCCTGACCTCTAAAAAAATAATAAACAACACCAGCTAAAGGAAGAAGCACTAATGATGCCATTAAAGGTTTTGCGCGCGGTCGTATCGAAATATAACTTTTGCCTGCAAAGCTAAGAAGCAATAAAAACCCCATAAAACCAATATACGATTTCTTTTGCAATACTCCATTGTTAGGAAACCACTGTAAAAAATCTATGATGCCTGAATAGCTTGCAAGAATATTTAAAAAATGAAACTCTGTTCCGTGCCAACTCCCTGCAAATCCAATCCCTTTAAATATATATGGGACATTGGTTAGCAAGAGAAAATTCGCAAAAGCAGCTGCAAAAATAATGGAAGTCAGCCCAAGTGTCAAAAAACGTTTAAAATTATCCCAGCTTCCACAGGTCATGCCCATCAGCACTGCAAACACTAGCATCATCAGGAACCCATGAGGATAAATAGCCAGTAAAGCAGCATGCATCAACCCTAGAGGCAAAAAATTTCCATATTTCTGAATATCCGTCTGCCACAATGGTTCTTTACTATAAATCCAATATAAAAGAAGTGTAACGTTAATCATCGTGATAGCGAAGATATAAGGTATGGAGTGAGTGGTAGCCGCATATACAATTAAATTTGATAAAAACAAAGGTGCCAAAGCTGGCCACCACAAGGCCTCCCTTTTAAAAAAAAGAATCAACAAAGCTACTGTGCTCCATAAAGCCATAGAATTATAAAAAGCCACGGCAGCACTGTATGTTTCCTCATTGGAACCTGGGAGGAAAGTCATGAAATGGGTAGCAATGAGTTGGTTAGCTAAAATGCGCGGTTCAAAATCTTTAGCGGGAAAACTGGAATTGCGGCTAACCCAATTCTTTACCTCCCAGTTGGGTTCGGGGGGAATAAGTTCGTTCGGTTGCGGTCGATCCCAAATAGTTCTATGAGTAAGCCAATCAGAAATTGACAAATAACCCGCATGATCACCCCCTCCTCTTGAATAAAACCCAGAAGTACCTTCAGTCACAAAAGGCATTAAATAATTTATACTGCTCAAAGAACTGAGAAATATTATGGGTACCAATAAACTCTTTAAATTTTGTTGTGTAAAGCTTAATATTTCCGGTTTCTTCCGCAATACAAATACAAGCTTAACAACCACCAAACAAGCGACAAACAAAAAACCAGGCAAACCAGGCAACCCAATTAACATGGACCAAAGAGAGGCCAGATAAAGCAAAGTTGTTCCAATCACAGCGAAAACTACCCAATTAACCCAAATAATATTAGTAGGTCGCTTGTAAACGATAGACCATCCGCAAAGCGTACTCACTACAAAAATAAAAATAGTTTTTAAAATCAGAAGACCTAGGGAGGGCTCAAACATAGTTTGATCTATTAAGAGTAGACCTAATAAACAGGCTTTTAATATTCAAGAATGAGAAATTTTATAGCACCATTGAAAAAACAAAATTCCAATAGCCCAAAAAATGGAAAGCAAAGGAATTATACGAAAATAATATTTTCATTACAAGCAAGGGAAGACAAGATTAAAATCTTAAATCCATTTAAAGTTCAATTCGCTTCAATAAAACTTTAATAAGATGTAAATTCAACTTCAAATAATTAGTTTTTGAGGCATAATAGAACGGATGGCCGATTAGCATTTTATCCATATTCCTAATTAATTGTATAAACAAACCCTTGCCTGACATTCAGAGATGATACGGAGTGGGTAAAAATCATTAATTGTGTTGCAAACCAACTGATTGGCGCTGATACAAAAAAACAGCCCAAATCAAAGAAAAACTTATTTCTAGAAAATGGACAGTCCCCTTTTCAGACAACCCCTAGAGCATAGGAAATGCGAAAAAATTAATTATTGAATCTTTAAAGATTTTCATTTAGATATTTTATTCTCCCTCAATCTCCACCTATTTTAATGTTTTTAATTCTTTCCATCTTAGTTGTATGTGCGGTCTTTTGGTTATCTGTGCTTGTTGCGGAAATAGTATTGACATCAGCTGAAGAAAATTCACTTCACCCTGGTATTCGAGTTGGATTTGGATATTTTGTTTCGGTAGTTTATTTTTCCGCAGCCTGGCAAATTATGACTATTCAACATGCTTGGTTATTAGGATGGGCGCTTATACTTTTATACGGCTACGGGAAAGGGGAATTCTCTGGAATTAAAATTATAAAATCTGGTGTGAAATCTGTTTTTTCTCAATATTTAAATACTTTTTTTATTTTTATTGCTGGAACAATTTTATTCTTTGCTCCCTTACTGATCAGCAAAAATTTTGGGCCCTTCACTGAAGGAAGTGGAGACATTACAATCTACGCAGATGTCCCTCAATTTTTGACAAAAAATCAAATGACAGCTTTTGGTCAAAAACAACCGTCCCCAAGTGATAGCTGGGAATTAATTTCCAGAATTCTTAAATTCAGCAATGAAGACAGATTTGATAAATATTCCAATGTTACTCAACCTTTTGTTGAAAAAAATAAAAGCAAACTTAATCCTCCAGAAGCACTTTATCCTGTAAACAGAATCGTAGCAGATGTATTTTTTCTTTCATCATACTATGCACCTTTCGCACAGTTTTATTTTTTGTCTGGAAAAACCAATTATCATGTTTTTTTTGGAATCCAATCATTTTTATATACATGTATTCTTATAGGAGTTTGGAATTTTATTTCAAACTTCAATAAAAAAACGGCTTGCGTTGCTTTACTCATTACTGCTTCCTCACACGGTTTAATTTCAATTTTCTATAATTTTTATTCCCTGCAGTATATTTCTATAGCGATTACCGCATTGACTCTTGTTGCGGTAGTTTCTGTACCTTTTTTCTCATGGGCTGGCTTCAGACTCTATGGACTAACTTGGTCTTATATTATTATCTGCTACAGTCATTTCGCGGCAATTATTTCACCTCTTATATTAATTTCCATTTTTCTTTTAGGTAAATCAGAGGTTATAGAAAAAAATCGAACTAAAACTAAGAATTCTCAAGAGTTTTCTTTTTATTTATCCATTTTTATATTAGCTTTTTTGTTTTTTTTATATAGTGCAAGCGGATTTTTTCAAGCCTCCAACATAATAAAATTTGCCTTTAAAATTAAAGAACAAGTTTCTGTATATTTTGGAGACAGCATAGCTATATTTTCATTCAAGTGGTTTAGCTTTCTTTTTGGTTTTCTTTCCCAGCAACACTACCAACCATTTTCCATTGAAGTACCATTGGTTCAAACAGTAATCAAAATAGGTGTGTTTGCCGGTATTATTTCATTGGCAGCAGGGATATTTTTAATTATGAAAATCTCCACTCTTTCCACCGATTATTTTATGGGTAAGAAAAGATTGTTTTTGGCAATTTATGGAACAATCTTTGTGGTTGCAGCAATCCATTATTCTTTATTAAACTCATCTCTATATGTGCAGGCTAAAAACTTTCAAAACCTACTCATTTTGGTTTACATCGGTATGACCCTTCCCTTAGCTATAGCTAGCCAAGTTAGAAATGGAGGAAATCAATTTTCTACAGTTAAAAATATTTTGGTAACCTCGCTCGCAATATTTTTTATAGCGTTATTAATTCCAAGAGTGATATATACGTTTAAAATTGCAAATAACACGGATCGGGCTTCTATTTTGGAGACTTCTTATTTTAATGAAATTCAACGAGTCCAAGATACCAACCCTAATTCGTTTTTTCTTTTTGAACCCAGGAAAAGCGCAGATCTTTACTTGGGCAACCAACCACTTTTTGAACAAAAGATTTTACCCACAAGGCATTTGGTAATTCAGAAAGTAAATGTAATACCCTACCGACCTGGACGAAAAAGACAAAAATCCGATACGCAGGTTATTCTGGCTTCAGATATAATCAAATCCGATAATCTGCCCAATATATGGCAATTAAAAGCCACCCAAAAAACACAAGGTTTTATCTGGAATGCCAACAAATTAACAGATCAAAAACAACCAACAATAATTTTGTTTGCAGATAACTACGAACAAAATTTAAAAAAAAGAAAGCTTAAAAAGCCTTTGCCAGCAAGGATGTTCTCTTATTTAAAAAATGGGGCCGCTATGCTTTATTTGCCTTCTGGATTTTCTGGGGAATTAGAAGTTACTTTGGAACCCAAAGGTCAAAATAATCATGAATCTTTGGCTCGTGAGATCAAAAAAAGGATCCGCAATAATGAATTTGGAGAAGAGGTTGAAATTAAAATAACAGAAAAATTTGTAATACTGAATTATAATCTTGTTTTCAATTCAACTCCTACCCTTAAAACCGTAGCCCGCTATTCATCGGAATTTTGGTTTAATGCGCAAGTTAATGGAAAAGACTTATGATGGGCAACAATGCTTATTTAAATCTGGTTTTATAGAACTTAATCTAAGCCCCCTATAATTTTTGATTTTTACTGTAAAATGACAGTAATGGCGAATATGTAAATTTCCTTCGCTTTCATCCTCTATAATTTTTTTCTGATCTTTAAAAAATATGAACTTCAAAATCGAGGCTACTTATTTCAACTAATCCAAGCGAAAGACTTTAAGCAAGCAACAACTCTTGCGGCCTTTTCAATAGAACCTCCTATAGATATTGGAAGATTAATGGTTTCCTTTGCTAATCGGGAAGCCACAGGATAGCGAAAACGGCATCCTTTTCGATCTCTATAAGCAGGCATTTCCGGGATACAATACTCAATTAGTTGACCTATTTGCACACCTTCACCTAAGGCATGCCGCATTATTGCTTCTCGGTGCAAAGTTTGCGGCACATAATGTGAAAACGTTGCACCTAAATCTAATGGCGGAAGACACAGATCACCCACGTTTAGAAGGTTTTCATTATAATAAACCGCAATTTTTCTGCGGTTTTCAATAATCTCATTATAGCGTTCGCACTGGATTTGGCCAACTCGTGCTTGTGTGGGAGTGGTACCGAGTAAAAAATCTGAAGGCATATCAATTTTTTCCTCATCATAATAACGAACAAAAAGATCAAGAAGACCAAAGCGCTCAAAGGTATTGGTCATGCCATAGATAGGTTCTTGAAAAGATACCCAAACAGCAAGAAGATAAAGCCTGAGCATTAAATCACGTAACATGGATGGTGCGCTAATCCTATTTTTGCGGCTTTCTCTCAAACGATCAGCGAGTTTATCGTCATTTGTACTGACCATTCCCCCAAAAATTGAGGTTATAATTTTGCTAACATTGCTTCCAAAGAAAGCCGCATCGCCTTCTCTTTGAACTGGAAAATCTTTCCAAGAGGCTGTATAGCTATGCGCACAATCTTGTAAAATAATTACTTCAGGATGGCGTTGGCGATAAGCTTTTAGAGAATCCAAGTTTACTGGGTAACCAAAAACTGAGGTGGGAATTACAGCAGCGGTTTTTTCAGAAGTGGCCTCTTCAACCTGACCCCAGTCCAAATTAAAATTTTGCGGATGACTATCCACAAAGACAGGTTCGTTGCCTGTAGAGACAATTGCATGCGGAACAACAACGCATGTGTAGGCGGGGCAAATTACTTCCTTACCACGGATGCTCATTGCCTCCAATAAAAAATACAAAGCAGTACGACCATATGGAAAAAAAACTGCGTTTCTTTGTCCCACTAACTGCGCAAATGCCCGTTCAAAGTCAATAGTATTATTAGAAAAATTTAGTTTAAAAAGTGTGCCAATTTCCCTCCAGCTAAGGTCTGGTTTTAATCGGGGAATCATTTTAAATCATCCTGTTGTTGCCAATATCCCTGACTGGCCATATGAGTTGCCATAAAAGATCCGTTGTTTTCTTCTCGTGACCATCCAACAGAGGTACCGACAATCTCATCTGTAATCATAAAGTTTTTTCCTAAGCAAATTTTTCTATAATTAATCACCTTGGCACAACGTTTACGATTTATTAGTAACCAAACCAGCAATTTTTTTATTAGTTTGTTGAAAGTTCTGCTTCGCATTAACGTTAATGTGAATATCCGCAAACAAACAAACTTTAAAGGCCCGGGGAGCGATTGGTTGGGCTGAACTAGCGGGGTCCAAATCTCAATAATTGCATTCTCAACTTTAATAGAATTTTTTTCCTGAAATGCCTGTGTGCTAAAACGCCTGTTTTTGTTATCCAAGTAAATAGCACCCATATTTATTACTGAAGAACGTTGGTCCTCTCTTGGAAAGTGGTAACAGACCCCTCCCTTATGCGTAGAAACTACCGTATACGCTTCATTATCTCCATGGACTATCAATCCTGCTTTTGGAAAAGCTACCATATTCAATTCTACATTTTGACAAGGAAGCGCTGGAATAGGTTTAGTAATTTCCCTAAAAACTTCTGCGGCCAAGCAATACGAATTGAACATGGGGATTAAATTAGGATCATCCATAGTCTCTAAAGTTACTGTGGAGCGAGAGATTATAGATTTGCGCATAAAGTCCGCCAGTGCGCCTGCCTCTGGGATTTCCTCCCTCAATAATTCTGGTCCCGCAGGATAATAAAACCTTGTACTGCGACTACCATAGACTCCCCCAAAAGAACCATCTGGATGAGCAAAATTCCACAGAAAACGTACTGAATTGGCCAACGAATCCTTCAATCCCAGATCAGGCCTCAATCTATGCAAGTCGGCTAAATAATAAGTACAAAGAGACTGATAACCTGGATCAGCTCCTTCATATTCCTTGTACCAACCTTCATCCGATTGATGAAAAAGAAGACGATCCAAAAAAAATTTACCACGGTCACAACTGTTTTCGTTGGTTAATGCATTGTATTTATAAAGAGCTACTGCCGCTGTAGCTAAATGATTAGAGATCAAACCATGATATTCATCGTGATAGTGTAAAAAATTAATTAATGGAGATGCGGCAGATAACATATTCATACGCTCAACTGGGGAAATTATATCTTCAAGGACTTCCACCGCACTGAGTAAATCGTAAGCCACCAATGCGGTCACGCAAAATGAAGATTCATAAGGAAGTGCTTCATTCAAGCTTCCATTACAATCTTGAATAGACTTTATGGCTTTAGCCATGCGTAAAATCCGTCCTAAAATTGACTTGCGATCCATTCCGAATGGCAGAGAATCATTTACAATCAAACGAGCTAATCCATGTACAGCACCCTGAAAAGTCGCATTGCTAAAATCAGTTAGCTTCCATGCCCAAAAAAAACGATCTCCCAATCCAAGGGTTGGGCTTATAGAGTTTTCGTCATAGAGGGACAATAGGCGCGGCAATACATTTTCAATTTGATGTAAGTATGGATTAGAATTACTCAATATTTACCTCATTCCAACATTTAAGTAATGTTTCATAACCTTCCTCCCAACCGTAATCCTTTCCTAGAACTTGAGTATGCCATATTATAGAGCCCACTCCTCCCACTTGTTTTAGTTCTCCCAACCAACTTATTATTCTATCTTTACGATCTTGGCAGGAAAGATTGGCATAATCATATAAATGCGAATCCATTAAAAACATGGGAACGGATTCAATACGTGGCTCTTGGTTTAAATTTGAATAAACTCTCATACGTAATGCGGCTGAGTTTCGAAACCCAGGACGATCATTAAACCCAAGTGTTGAATCTAGCCTTAATCCTGCTCCTTGTTGAGCCTCCCAGGTTTTTTCCCAAGAAAAACGAAGCCAGTGCTGCCGAACCTTTGTTACAGGCTGAGAAGTTATGGCCTCAAGTGTTTTTCGTTGTCTGGTGATTTCATCAGACTGTTGCCAAGCCAAAGCGGAAGGATGCAGTCCAAGCTCCCAACCTCCAGAAATCAGGTCATTTAAAACACCGCTTAAGTATTTGGAGGAAATATCATAATCAGGGTCAATTAGCATACTGTATATAGATCGTTTCCAAAATGTCTTGCCAGAGTAGAAATGGAAAATACTCCGTACCCCATATCTCTTCTCAATTTCCATCAGACGAGGAATACCCATATAATCGTCCTGAAAAAATAAAAAACGTAATGCTGACACAAACTTCTTTATAGCCATACGGGGTTTACCAGAAAGTAAAAGACGAGAACTGTTAAAAAAATTAAATGTGGCTTGTTTGATTCGGATCATCGCTGTCTTGGAAACAGCATCTACATCATGAGTCAATAATAGTTCTGCCTTAGGAAGTGGGCCAAAGATACTATCCTCTGAAACCTTGTTTTCTCTTGCTGCCCAGCAACGAAGAAAAAGCGCTATGCGATTAACCCAAGCATAATTCCAAAGACGTGCATCCCATTTTGAAAGCCGAAAAGAATAGGAATCTACACAGCCGTATTTCTTTTCCCATAAACGTTCAGCCCACCCATTAGCCATCCACCAAGCAACTTCATACCAAGGTACCTGATCCCATTTTAAAGACCATATTTTTGGCAAAAGAATTTTTCCTTCGATCCCACATTTTAAGGCCCAGGGCGGCAGTTCACACCATTCCAGTTTTGGGGGCAGGTCTTCCGGAAGAAAATCAGAACGAACCACAGGAAGCTCGGAAATGACATCCGAACGCCCACCTAAATAGCGTTCAAAAATTTTCAAGACTTCTTGTTTTCTATCGATCATAGGCGATAAAAAAATTGAGTCGGACCGTTGTGTTTATTTTTATAAATTTAAGGGTGAACATTATTTTGCCGTGCCCAGGATTCTAAACATATTAAGATCCAGATATGATGCGCCCTTCTCTCATCCATTGCGAAAGGTAACATATAACGGCAGTGCGACTTAATTAATTTTTCACGTTGCTTGAGTGGCATGACCAAATCTAAAATAGGCGATGTCGAAAGCAATCGAGACTGCACAAAATCTAACAATTCTTTACGAAACCATTTTCTAAGTGGCGTTGGAAATCCTCTTTTTGGCGCATTAAGAAGTGCATCAGGAAGGATTCCCCTTGCCACTTCTCGCAGTAATCCTTTTAATTGACCCTTGAAAAATTTTTTTTCCAGTGCAATTCGATTAGACCAACAAATCAACTCTGGGCTCCATAAAGGTACGCGAGTTTCTATTGAATGGGCCATTGAAATACAATCTTCCACCAACAATATCCCTGGAAGATAAATAGTTTGATAATATTTCTGCAAACAACTCGAGAGCATATTTGATTTAGCAACGAAAGCGGCTTCCATCGTTTCGTTTGATAAGAGTTCGTTATCATTAATTAATGTTGGAGCTAATGGAGTAATTCCTTTTATAAATTTTTCAAAAGCTAGATAAACTACCCATGGCATTTCCTTTCTATTTAACTTAGCCCATACATTCCAGCATGCTGGTCTTACCCAATTATTTTGAGCTAACCACGCGGCTTTAAAGATAGGATAACCGGCAAAAAGCTCATCGCCACCATGACCTGAAAGAAGAACTTTACGGTGCTTTCCTGCCTGCCGCGCAACCATGAACTGCGAAAATGCCCCCATACCCATACGAGGCTGTCCCAAGCAAGCAATCATTTCATCAAAATGATTTTCAAAATCTTTTGGACGGATACAAACTTCATCTAGACTTATATTAATATGGCGAGCCACCTCTCGACTAAATGGTCTTTCATCATAATAAGAATCTTTATCTTCAAAATACCCTGTGAATGCTGTTAATCCATTTAGATGTCGAGCCGCCATACATGCCACCAAGGAACTGTCTATACCCCCAGACAGATATATCCCGATAGGCACATCACTAAGCAAGTGACTCTTGACTGCCTTCTCAATAGTTTGCTGGGTTTGTTGAAGCAGATCAGATTCAGGCAGATTCAAAGGATCTTCGTAATTGTTTTTAAAAGAGAGCTTACGGGCTGACTGCGATAGGTCTGATGAATACAAAAGAACTTCGCCTGGGTTAAGACTCTTGATAGACTTGAGCAGGGTTTCCTTTTGAGGATAGTTTTCATATCGAAGATAACAGGCTAATACCTGTGTCTGAATTTCTCGAGAAACCAGTTCCGAGACCGTTAATATAGCAATTATTTCAGAGGCAAAAATAACAGTAGAATCAGGCAATATAGCTAGATAAAGTGGCTTGATTCCAAGAGGATCTCTAAATAAAGTCAACTGTTCTGTCTGTTCGTCATACCAACCACCAGCAAACATTCCAATGGTCTTATCTAAAAAATTCTTCCCACTTAATTTGAGACCAGCCAAAAGAGTTTCTGTATCGCTATTACTGGAAAACTCCCAACCTATTTTTTCAAGCTGGGGCCGAAGTGAATGATGGTTATAAACTTCACCATTATAGGTAAGCGCGGACTTTTCTTTGCACATAGGTTGCGAAGCCGCATCCGATAAGTCAAGAACAGCTAATCGAACATATTAAGAATCATCCTGAATTTATTAAACCAGA
>CAZMXD010000008.1:0-21681 GCA_964570185.1 uncultured Nitrospina sp.
TTTTACCGCTGTTTTAGGAGTTATGCAGGAAATGGAAGGGCATTCTAAATCATTTTTATATAAAGATGTTAGTGATGCGCAGTCCTATTTGATAGTTTCAGAGTGGAGTGATGAAAACGCTTTTAATGATTTTATGGCCTCGGACAAATTTAAAAATGTAGTAAATTGGGGTAAAGAAAATATTTTAGCAGGAATACCTTCGCATACTGTTTATAAACATTAATTGCTTGGGGTGTGTTCATAAAGGCCGTCACGAATACATCGTTTTACCTTCTTGTAAAACAACTCGGTGTCGTGAGGCAATTGGCCGTCTAATCGCCAGCGCACTTTAATAATTTTCCCTGCGGGATGTTCAGTTACAGAGATTACCTCTCCTGTATTGCGTGACATAGGTTCGTAAAGTGTATCGCCAGTATTTATTTTCATTTAATTGGCCAAAAATATTTTGAGATTTTAGTTTATACATATTTTTTTGGAATTGCATTTTAATTTTTATTTTTTGTGAGGCAAGGTTTATGGAAGATTATATTATTATGGCAGCCATGTATAACACCATGACTTCGGGAAAGGTGGATAAGTTTCTGGTTAAAAAAGGTGATACGGTTGTGCCGGGTACTGCCGTTGCTGAGATCATCTCTGAAGGTTATTTTACTCTTCTCTCGGAAGTAGAAGGGGTTATTAAAGAATTTTATGTTATGGAAGGCGAGTATGTTGAAGTAGATACTGCAATTATAGAAGTTGAATTGACTGATCCTAAAAAATAATTAACTAGAAAAATGCAAGAATATATTTGGCGGTTATAAGATATATGGCTAAACCAAGAATATCGTTAGCCACGGTTACAATTGGACCAGTGCTTATTGCGGGATCAATATCCAAATTAATGAAGATTATTGGTGTTAGAGAACCAACTAGCGATGCTAAAGAAACGGCCAAGACAACTCCCGTTCCCACAACCAAACCTATTAATGGATCAGTACTTAAAAATACCTCTGCTGCAAGACTAATAATTATTCCACAAAGAACCCCAAAAATTATTCCATTTAGAGTTCCAACTAATATTTCATTTTTAACGATATGTGAAATGTTATCTTCCTGAATATCTCCAGTCGCTAGTCCTCTAACAATAATTGTTGCACCTTGAATGCCTACATTACCTGCAAGACCAATCACGAAGGGAATAAAAAGTATAATTGCTACATATTCTGATAGCGTTCCGTCGAAAAATCCCAGTATGGATGCGCTGATTATGCCTCCTAAAAAGGTTGTGAAAAGCCAGGGAGCTCGCGCCAATATTTTGCTACTGGTTCTTTTTGCAAATGGATCAACTTTAGCTGTACCAACCATTGTATAAATATCTTCACTGGCGATATCCTCCATAACCCGAATCACATCATCAAAGGTAATGACACCTAGTATCACGTTGTTTTTGTTAACAACGGGCAAAATGCTAAGGTGTTCTTGGCTCATCAAATTGGCAACTTTTTCGCAAGGGTCATTGATTTCTATTTTTGGGGTATTGGACCGTATAAAATCTTCTGCTAAAGCAGAAGTTGGTACATTAAAAAGATCGCGAAATTTGAAAAAACCTAATAATTTACCATCAAAATCTACAACGTAAAAATATGGTTGTGTGTCGGAATTAGCTTCTTGTTGTATTTTTGTGAATATTTCGGCAGCAGGTTGATTCCAATAAACTTTATTAAATTCTGGAGTCATTAATCCACCTGCAGTTTCTTCTCCGTATTGAATCAAATCTTTTATTATTTCGGCATCTTTTTGCTCCATTTTACTCAGAATCTCTTCCTGAGTTTTGTTGGAATGCTCCTGAATTAAATCTGTGGCTTCATCTTCAGCCATTTCTTCCAGAAGTTGAGCCAGATAATTTTTGTCCAGGGTTTCTTGAATTTCCATCCGACTGTCCATATCGGTCTCATAAAGTAATGCATGGCGTTTACTATCGTTATCTAGTAAATGGAAAATTCTAACCTTATCTTCTGTTATGAATTCATTTAAACGACGGGATATTTCGAAATGATCCAACTCGTTTATAAGGCTTGCCAAGTCAGATTCTTTAATATTTCCATCTTTCAATGAATTTTTTAATCTTTCAAGAGGCATAAAAAACTTTCAAGTTTTAGCAAAATTAGCGTAAGCTATACTGGATATTCATTAATTTTTTTGATTCCCAGCTTTAGAGAGGAACCATGATTTTAAATATGTCCCATGAGGACAAAAAAAAATATAAAAACGCTTTTCAAGACCGTAAAACACAGAGTAGAAAAAAAAGATCAACAATCTTATCAAAAAAAACCAAAAGTCTGCTATCTAAAAAGTTTGATGATGGCCATCCGGATGGGAAAGACCAGGATGCTCCGCAAATTGACCCACATGTAAAAATGAATGACAACTATTTGCGTACAGGGCCCTATAAACCTAAGAAAAAATAAGCCTGATATAATTTAATAAGTTATATTGCAATTTATAGGATAAGAAAATTTTAAGTGGGAATGTTAAGATTGAGGGGATTTAGTTGTTTTATTTCCATTTTCGTGTTTTTCCTGATAAATCTTGTAAATTTCCTTGTCTATGAATAATTCGACAAGATCATTATCCAATTCTCCCTTTTCTGACATGGATCTAAGGATTCGATAAACTGTTTCCAAAGGCATTGCTTTTTTATAGGGTCTGTCGGAAGCGGTCAACGCCTCGGCTATATCGGTAACAGCCATCAACCTGCCTTCAAATGGTATTTCATCTCCTTTTAAGCCTAGGGGGTATCCATTTCCATTGATAAACTCATGATGAGCGCCTGCAAAGTTAGGAATATTTTTTAATTTTTTGGTGAATGGAATTTGTTTGAGCATCCGCAAGGTTACGGCGGCATGGTCTTGCATCTTTTTTCGTTCCGCTTCTGTTATGCTGCCTCGGCGTATCGAAAGATTAAGAAGTTCATCTTCCGTTATAAAAGGTTGCTCTTTGCCTTCATTATCCAAGTAGGTTCTCTGGGATATTTTTTTCAGTCTATCCAGTGTTTCGTCTTCCAAAAATTCGCCTGGTTCATTACATTTATTTATGAAGGAGCGAATATCTTGAAGCTCTTGAATTTTACTATTTAAATCTTTTTCAATCTTTTCCACTTCAGTTTTATCGGCATCCTTCTCGAGCAATTCAATTTTTCTTTGTTGCCCTTCCAACTTAGCCTTTTGGATGATGTAATCCATTCGTAATCGTACATAGTGGATGCGGTCAAAAATTGTTTGTAGTTTTTTGGCCTTTTCCACGATCTCAACAGGAGTTGTTACCTTGCCAATATCATGCATGTACGCCGCAATTCTTAATTCATACATTTGATCTGGAGAAAATTTTTTATCTTTATATATTCCTTCATCATATTCATTGATGAACTCTGCCATAGTTAGAGTTAAATTAGCGACACGCCTTATATGACCACCAGTTACAGGAGATTTTTCATCAATAGCCGTGGCCATGACTTTTACGAATGCTTCAAATAGTTCTGCCATATTTGAGATTAGCTTGGCATTGGTAATAGCAACAGCTGCTTGCGAAGCTAAGGATTCAGAAAGATTCACGTAGTCCTTAGAAAACGGTATGACTTCTTTGTTAATAGCGTTGGTGGCATTGAGGAGCTGAAGAACACCAATCACGTCATTTTCGTGATTCTTCATAGGAATTACTAACATGGATTTTGATCGATACCCTGTAGATTTATCAAACTTTTTTGGGCCGGTGAAGTCAAATAAGTCTGTGTCATATACATCTGGAATATTAACGGGCTCTCCCTTTAAGGCTACATAGGCAGAGACATTGGATTCTTTAAGCTCAACGGGAGGAAATGGGATTGTTTCACCATTTTTTCCTCCCATACGAATTTTCAAACTATCATTTTGCACAATTTGAAAACGCAGCGTATTTTCTTCCACAATATATAATGTGCCCGCATCAGCTTTGGTAAAACTGCGCGCTTGGTCAACGATCATTTCAAGTAATGTATTTAAATCATAAACACCTGAAAGAGCTCGACCGATATCAGATAATTTTTTTATTTGTCCTCCCAATTGTTCAGCATAAACAGTTACTTCATTAACCACGCTATGCAATAGGGTATTTAAGTTTTCATCTTGGGAGAGTCTTAATTCTTTTTGAGGTTTTTTGGATGGAGTTATGTCGTTCATTAGCTTTAATTTTTTGGGTCAAATCAAAATAGACCTCTATAAATAGTCTAATTTTTAACACTAATCCTCTGATCTATCTAAAAACGGATACTTAATTATATGATAAAAAAGGGTTTAAATCAATTTAATTGGAATAATCCTTGGAAATTTGTAACTGAATCTAATTTACCGTATAAAAAATTGATAAATCTTAGATTTTATTAGAAATAGTCCTTAAGTAGCTGTGGTTCGACTGATAACCAGATCTTTTTTCCACAGACATTTACAAACACTGGCTTATCGGTTTCAAATAAAGTTAAATGTGATTGATAAAGGTCTTCGGCATTAGTTCTGCAATTACCATAGGCCTCTTTCTCTTCCTTAAATATCCCCTCTTCAAATTCTTTAATACCCTCTTTGGAACTTTTTCCTGAGAAGTAGGATTTCAATAAGGGATCCTTTAAATTTGCAGGATTTTTGGCTGATTTTCTGAGTAGCAGTTTTATTCCTCGAGATGACTGAGACTCGAATAGTCCAGCTCGTATACAGGCATGATGCGATTTTCCGGATTGTAGAGTCCACTTTTCTATAGCCTCTTTAGAGTAGCCCATGGCTCCATAAGTGGCTAATTGATGGCGAATTACATAAAACGTTGAATATGCCACGATGGTTTTAATATTAAGTCGGTCCTCAAGTATTGGAATAGGGTCAAATGAAATACGATTAGACTGTAAAATGGAATCTTTTTGGGCTTCTGCGATGGGAATACCCACTTCGCCCAGAGCGGTTGCATAAAACATAAAATCAAATGGATCATTATTTTCGTCCAAGATTTTATTTACACAATTTGGATCCGAAATATCACCAAATATTGTTTTTGTGGCGCCTTCAATAGTATATTCAGGTTCTTCTTTTCCAAACCAGTTAGCGATGATGGTAGCATCTTTACCAAACTTTTTGCGAATAGCCTTAATAGCTGCCTGTCCCATAACCCCACTGCCACCAATAACCAGAAAATTGATCATTATTAACCTCAAAAATGCGTTTTTAACGTATCACAGTGCTATTTTAAGAACCACCAGAACTTTCATTAATATCAACATAAGGGATATTACTATTTTCCGTTAGGGCCTGATTCAAATATTTGTCTGAAATAAAAAAGTTGTCAATTTCGCCAGATAACTTTTCTACATTTTTTATAATAGAGTCATCGATTTTTTGATTATCAATTTTTTTAGCAATTGAAACATAGGAAGCGATAAAAGGAACCGCACTCTTAATCGAGTCTGCTATAGAGTCAAAATCTAAAGACCTTTTCTTATGTTTTAGTGAAAAACGAGTGAACTCAAACCAAGTATCAATTTCAGTTTCGGGTTTTCCCAGATCAATTAATTCTTTTCGAAATCCACTTTCACCTTTTTTCTGGATACCATCACGAACATAACGAGCAACCTCGTTCATCGGAATACCATTTAGGGTGTCACATAGGTATTTAAGATGAAATATAATCGAATTTATTTTTCTGTCCAGATTAATAGCCGCCACAGAGTTTCCTTGAAGTTCGTGATTCTTTTCAAATAGCCCCCATATTCCATCCAATTGAGATACTGTATCTCGTTCTTGGTCTAAGGGGATTATTTTTGAATGGCATTTAGAGATAGGGTTTTGGGTTGCAAATGCCATATTTGATAATCCAAGCAAAAATGAAAACGAAATTAAAAATAGAATTTTGTTCATCTTCTTATTGGCCACTAATACGGGAAGAAGAGGTGGTACCGGAAACCCTTGAATTGTTGCTACCACTAATATGCTCATCAGTAAATTGTTTGGATTGAGCATTTAGGGAATGGGCTGATTTATTTTTGACGGGCAGAGAATTTTTTTTAAGAGTTTTATTTATTTCTATATTCTCAGAGCAGGAAAAAGTTAAGAAAACTATAAGTAAAATGTAAAAATAACTCATCATCTGGCCTTGTTAAGATCAGTAAATTTTGAATTTATAACTGTGTATTATTTAAATTAATAACAACCTGGTATTTATAAAGTTAACGAAGAATACAAGCTTGGAGTGTCATTTAGGTAAACTTGTTTTTCCAAGTTTTAATAATATATGAAATTCCTTTTTTGTGACGGGCATGACAGATAATCTTGATTGCTTTATAAGCGCAATTTCGCCGAGTCCTTTATGTGCCTTTATCTTATCCAGAGACACAGAGATTTTAAATGGCTTTAAAGGTTTTAAGTCAACAACAACCCAGCGATCGTCAGCAGTTGTTGGATCTTGGTATGATTCGCGGGTAACTTCAGCAATGCCAACAATTTCTTTGCCGATCACACTATGATAAAAAAGAATTAGGTCACCTTTGCACATAGCTATTAAATTATTTCTAGCTTGGTAGTTGCGAACACCATCCCAATATGTGCAGCCATCCTTTTCAAACTGGTCCCAGCTATATTTGGATGGCTCTTGTTTGACGATCCAAAAAGACGTTTTTTTTCTCATACTTATGTATATTTCCCTAAAATTTTAATTAACTTATGCAGATTTGAGGTGCCGAAGGAATTGTACTAATTTAAAAACCATTGTCAATCAAGGCTTTAAAGACTAAGTATGTAATTATCTAATTGACGTAAAAGCGGATTGGAAATATAATTTCACTCTCCAATATGTTGAAAATTATACTGCAAGTTAGTTTTATTCGGGTGTTTTAAATACCCGTTAGGAGATTTTACAATATGTACCGAAAAGAAATCAAAATTTTAGATTGCACTATCCGTGATGGCGGATTGATGAACAATCATTTGTTTAGTGATGATTTGGTTCGCAGTGTTTTTCAAGCCGTAAACAAATCAGGGGTGGACTATATTGAATTGGGATACAAGGCCGATGAAAACCAATTCAAACGTGGGGAGTTTGGACCAATGAAGTTCTGCTCGGAAAAAGATTTAGAAAATGTGATTGGTGATACTGAAATTAATTGTAAAATTTCTGTTATGGCAGATATTGGCAGATTTGATCCTAAATCAGTTATACCAAAGTCTGAAAGTCATATAGACATGATGCGAGTGGCTTCTTATGTTAAGGACATAGATAAAGCGATAGAGTTCGTTAATACCTTAAATAAAAAAGGTTATGAAACTACCATTAACATTATGGCTGTGTCTCATGCAAGGGAAAGAGAACTTGATGAAGCGCTAGCACAGGTAGAAAAAGAAAGTTCAGCAGATGTTATCTATTTAGTGGATAGTTTTGGTGCTTTGTACTCAGAGCAGATTGCTTACCTGGCAAAAAAATATAAAGCGGCAATGCCGAGTCGAGAAATAGGAATTCATGCCCATAACAATCAGCAACTAGCTTTTGCAAATACGATTGAAGCAATAATTCAGGATATTAACTATTTGGATGGAACTATTTTTGGTATTGGTCGCGCTGCTGGTAATTGTCCTCTTGAATTATTATTGGGATTTCTTAAAAACCCAAAATTTAATATTAGACCTATTTTGGAAGTTTTAAGTAAAAACTTTGTTAAGTTACGTGAAGAAATTGAATGGGGATATACGATACCTTATATGATTACGGGAATTTTAGATTTACATCCGCGAGCTGGAATGAAATTGAGAAATTCGGAAGAAAAAGACGAATACTTGAGATTTTACGAAAAACTAACCTCAGAAGCCAATGTCTAAAAGCCGTAGATGTCTTTCGATTTAGATCGCTTTGAATCTATGCCCGTCCTGGGAATCATTAGAGGTGTAAAATCAAACTGCCTGCATGGTGTCGTGGAGGCATCTTTAGCGGGCGGGCTCAGTTATTTAGAAATAACGCAAAACACACCTGATTACATCAATTTCATTAAAATAATTAATAAAGATTACCCGCAAGCGGTAGTGGGAGCAGGAACAGTTCTTTCAGTTGTTGACGCAAAAAAGGCTTTCGATGCAGGCGCAAAATTTCTGGTTGCACCAGATTTTAATGAAGACATATCAAGTTTTTGTTTGGATAAAAAGTTGGCCTACTTCCCTGGTGCTTTAACCCCAACTGAAATCCAAAAAGCGTGGAATTCTGGAGCTACTATGGTAAAGATTTTTCCAGCTTCGCAAATGGGGCCTACTTATTTTAAGCAAGTTAAAGGTCCTTTCGATAAAGTCAAACTAATGGCTGTTGGAGGAGTGAACCCTAAAAACATTAAGGACTATTTGGTTTCTGGAGCTGATGCTGTGGCATTAGGAGCGTCTATTTATTCGCTCAAGCGAATGGAAAACAAATTATTCAATGAAATCCAAAATGATATCGAAGATTTTATGCTTGAAGTAAAAAAATTTTATGCAAAAATAGCTACTATAAACGTGACGAATCGCTAAAGTTATAGGTGGAACTAAGAAATGAGTTTCGATTTTATGAAAGATTTTATGATGTTTGAAGATGAAGAGCGGTTTGCGGGTCTTTGCGAACAAATAGAGGAAGCGATCAAAGATGTCGATGGCGGCGAAGGTAAATTTTCTGAGGTAGAAATTATGCAGGCTTTGGATTATGTTGGTTTCAATTTATTTCGCGACAACTGGGAAGAGTATAAAAAGATGGATATGATGAATCGAGACCAATCATATCCTTCCACCTTAAAAGGTAAAGATAAACGATTTCTACATTAATTGATTTTCCCCTTGGATTGCTTTCTCCAAAACCCTGGAACAAATGTGTAAACTAAAGCGAAAATAAATAATAAGAACAAGATCGCTTGGCCAATAAAAGTTTCCCAGGTAGGGTACATCCCCAGCCAAGAAATACCTGGTAAAAATTCAGCGGCTGTTAATGAAAACTGCTCGCCCATTTGTAATTCATGAATACCTTTTCCCATAAAGGTGAAAGCCATGTAATAAAGCAAGACACTGGTAAAACCAAAAAACCATTTAATTGGAATCCGTAATCCTAGGTAATTGACTAGGTAGAATACTCCAGCAAGAACCACGCATCCAGCCAAGAAACCGGGAATAATTCCTCCAGTTGATTTTCCTGCGTATAAGAAAAGCGCCTTGTAAAATAAAACAGTTTCAAACCCTTCTCTGTAAACCGAAATAAATGCTACGGCACTTAAGGTGAAAGTGTTGCCTTTTGAAATAGCTTCATGCATTTTTGTGTTAATGTATTTTTGCCATTTTTTATTGTCTATATTTGATACGAGCCAATAGCTTACCCAAAATAAAATTACAACAGAGATAAGCATAATCCATCCTTCCAAAACCTCCTGACTAGCCATACTAAGGTGCAGGAGTTCATGGACAACATAGGCAGTAAGAAAACTTCCAAAAATTCCTGCTACAACACCAATATGTATGTTTTTTATGCTTGAGTCATTTTTTGATTTTCTTAAAAAGGCAATTAAAGCCGCAATAATAAGAATTGCTTCGAAACCTTCACGAACGATAATTGAAAATGACTGTATAAATAAACTAGAGAAACTAACATTATCTTTAAGTAATTCTAATGCCTTGGAAAGATCTAAAAGAATTTCATCATGAAGTTTTTTGAGATCATTAATAGGGGCTCCCCTTTTGATTTCGCCACGGTATCTACTGAAGGCAGATTCAAGTTTCACACCAAGTGGCTTATCTTTGGTTATCAAGTTTGATTCGATCTTTTCGTATTTCAGGTAGGCATCAAATGCAATCTCTGCTGCAATTTTATTTTCCCCATTATTAAAGTGTTTAAAGCTTTGTAATACTAGCATCTGTACATCACTTATTAACTGTTCTGCATTTTCGGAATCAGGACTATTTTCTATTGTTTTTACTTTCTGGTTAACCGGCGGAAGCTGTACATTTTTATTAGAAAAGGTGCGAATATAATAGGTGACGTCCCAAATCTGTTCTTCAGATAGGGTGCCTGCCCATGCCTTCATTCCAGTATTGGCTATTCCGACATTTATAACTTCAAAGTTATCGTAAGCCACAGTATTTTTATCTCCTGTCAATTTTGGATCAGATAATTTAGCAGGCGAGGGATCTAATTCTTTCGCCATAGGCCCCCCTCCGTTTCCAGTTATTCCATGACAACTAGAACAGTTTTTATTATAAATATCTTTACCATTATCTAATGAGACTGGTTTGACAGGGAGTTTATTGATTTCAATTCCAAAAGTTTTCATTAATTGTGAATTTAGATTATTTACTTTATCCCAGACTATTTGGGAGTCACCTTTTGTTTTGATCATTTCCAATAATTCAGTAAAATCACGGTTTAATCTATCTGCTTGTTGCTCATTTTTGATGTCTGTGGAGATAGTAGAAAAACGTTCTGTGGCCTTTTGTAAAAAGATTTGACTTTCCTCATATTCTGCAGCAATCACTACTTCTTTATTTACTACTCCTTCCTCAAATTCTTTAGCCGCAATATTCAACATCATGACTATTTTTTTTACTTTGTCTTTTGATTTCTGATTTGAAGATTCGGAAATGAAAGGCTTGCCAAGAAGAAGAAAAATGGATATTCCAAAAATAAAATATAGCTTGAATTGCCTAATGGGATACATTTTTAATAGTCCGAATAAATTCTAGGGGTAAAAATGAGATTAGTTATGATTAATGATTTTACTTTGTGCCTCTATTATGAAAATGAGAATGAATTATCAATAATACCGTAAGTCCTTTAAAAAGCAAATTAAAAGACCTTAATAATAAAATAAATAAAAGAAATAAAATAAAAGCTCTATTTTTTATTTTGATGGCAGCTTTTTATAGATGCAAGCCTTAATTTTTAAAAAATTTGATAAATGAAAAGTTTATTAAGTCAAATGGATCGCCATTCCTGAAAAGTTGATTCAGGAAATTATTTATTCAATTTATTGAGGAGCGCCTAAAAGTTTTTGACGAGATATTTTTTTCATTTATATCAAAAAATAATTTCTATTGTTTTTTTGAGGTAGAATAGCTGTGAAAGACTATTTATGTTGTAAAATTATTAAAAGTATTTTGGAGTAATAGATGTTGAAAATAGTTATTCCGTTTTTGCTTATATTTGGAATTTTTTCTGGTTGTTCTCTCCATTCGGGTTCTACTTATGAACGTGGCGAAATGGGCGCACCTGCTTATTTTAAAAAAGGTGTTATTTTATCTGTTAGAGATATAAAAATTAAAAGAAAGGAGTCTGGTATCGGGGTTGCAGCAGGTGCTGCTGCAGGGGGACTCGCTGGCTCTGTGTTAGGAGATAATAACGCAACAAGAGCATTGGGGGCGTTAGGAGGAGCAGTCATAGGAGGAGTTGTAGGAAATACGGCTGAAAATTTTATTACAGGCGGCAATGCTTCAGAATTTATAGTTAAACCTGATATGGGAGAAAGCTATTCATTGGTGCAGATTAATGATGAGGGTCTAAAAGCAGGTGAAAGAGTTTTGATTATAGAATCAGAAAAGTTGCGCATCGTACGTGACAGTGCAACTGCAAAATAAAGTAAATGATATGAATGCTAAATACCAAAGACTTATTGAAAGGCTCAAGGAATCTAGTCGTCTGGGAGGAATAATGGGGATTCTGCATTGGGACCAAGAGGTAATTATGCCGAGTGGCGCAGCGGAATCGCGTGCCAAGCAGATGGGAGTTTTAGCGGGAATCATGCATGAAAAAAGTACCGATCCTGAAATCGGTAAGCTATTGGATTGTTTAAATACCAATGGTTCTTTTAACAGCTTTGAAGCATGTAATATTCGAGAAGCTCGCCGAGAATATGAAATGGAGACCAAAGTCCCTAAAGATCTGGTCATGGATTTGGCAGAGTATTCATCAAAGGGACATCAAGTTTGGGTAAAGGCACGTTCGGAAAACAAATTTTCAGACTTCGCACCCGTATTAGCTCAATTAGTAGAGTTAAAAAAGCGCTGGGCAGAATATGTTGCCCCTGAATTACAATCTTACGATGCAAATATTGATTTATATGAACGCGGGACCACCATGGCCGATATCAATCCTGTTTTTGAAACTTTAAAGGCAGAGTTGATTCCTTTAATTCGAGAAATACAGGCCTCTGATTACAAACCTGATAAATCTTTTCTTTCAGGTGAGTATTCTGTGGAAAAACAAGAAGCGCTTGGCCGCAAAATTAGTAAAGATATGGGATTTGCTTTTGACTGCGGGCGAATGGATGTATCAGTGCATCCCTTTTGCGGAGGGAGTCATCCTACAGATGTTCGTATTACAACTCGATATCGAACGGATAACTTTATTGAATCTCTTTATGCTGTAATTCATGAAACGGGTCATGGACTTTATGAGCAAGGAAGAATGAAAGACGATAGAGACCTTCCGGTTTCAGAAGCACTGACTATGGGTATCCATGAATCTCAATCGCTTTTCTGGGAAAGGATGATTGCGCAGAGCCCTGCTTTCTGTAATCGGTATTTGCCATTAATAGCAGAAACATTCCCAAAAAACTTTAAGGGTATTGGTGGAAAGCAGTTGTATGAAGCCGTCAATTCAAGCGAACCTTCTTTTATAAGGGTTGAAGCAGATGAAGTTACATATCCCATGCATGTGATTTTGAGATATGAAATCGAAAAGGGTTTATTCGATGATTCAATTGATATCAATAGTTTGCCAGATCTATGGAATTCGAAAATGAAAGAGTACTTGGGTATAGAACCTCCGACCGATACATTGGGTGTCTTGCAGGATACGCACTGGAGTGGAGGCGCATTTGGTTATTTTCCTTCTTATACCTTGGGAGCAATTTATGCAAGTCAGTTTTATAAAACTTTGAAGAAAGAAAAGCCAGATTTGGAAAGCAAAATTGAATCGGGTAATTTGGCAACAATACGCGAATGGTTAAATCAGAATATTCATCAAAAAGGACGCTTATTGTCCGTTTCCAAACTTGTCAATCAGGTTACAGGGGATAATTTAAATCCTATCGTATTTCTTGATTACATTAAAACTAAATACCGTAAAATTTACAAATTGGATTAATAATTTATGGATCAAAATGTTTTAAATAGTTTAAGAGATGAGTCGGAAAGAAAATATTTTTATTGCGATACTTGCAACTCACTTTTGCCTCCTCCGGGATATTTTTGCGCGCAATGCGAACCTCCGTGTGGCCCAGATTTGAATGTTGAAAATGAGCTTACATTTTCTCAGGCAATATTGAGGATTATTCTTTTGACCCTATTATTTATGGTTGTAGCTAAATTTCAACTAGATATAAATATATGGGATGGGCCTACCTTTGGCCAACAGGAAACGAAATTAATAATTGCAGAAGATGAAGATTTTAAACTTTTCTATAGAATAAATACTGGCCTAGCCAATGTAAGAAGTCTTCCAAACTCAAAAACAAGTGAGATTATAGCCACCTTGCCCATGGACACTCAGGTCGAAATTCTTCATGAAATGCATAGAGGTTGGTCAAAAGTTAGATATAAAAAGGAACCAGGTGATAAATATAAAACGGGCTGGATTGCAACAAAACTTCTTAGTTCAGAAATTAAATAGGGTTTTTTGATTTAAAACCCTTCTAAATTTTTTTTGCAATTTCAATAAATGTTTTCTTAAACTCTTCGTAATTATGGGTTACGGGAAACTGAGGATATTCTTCGATTACATTATTGGGAGCTTTAAAAAGAATCCCAGCTTCGGCTTGTTTTAACATCCCTGTATCATTATAAGAGTCGCCAGCTGCAATGACTTTTAAGTTAAGTCCTTGCAATGCCTTTACTGCTTTGGTTTTTGCATCAGGGATTCGCAATTTGTAGTCGGCTATTCTCCCCGAACTATCAACAATCAAATCATGGCAAAATAGGGTAGGGTATCCCAATTTATCCATTAGAGGACCCGCAAATTGATTAAAGGTATCAGAAAGAATTATTACTTGAAATTTTGTTTTTAACCAAGAGAGAAAGTCTTTTGCTCCTGCCATTGGTGAAACTTGTTTAATTACATCATGAATATCAGATATTCCCAGATTGTTGTCGTTTAGAATTTTTAATCGTCCTCGCATCAGCTCATCATAATCTGGTATGTCACGCGTGGTAAGACTAAGTTTTTCAATCCCGGTTTTTTCTGCAAAGGCAATCCAGATTTCTGGCACCAATACTCCTTCTAGATCAAGACAGGCTACAATCATTTGAAATTTCCTTTTTATTTTTTGGTTTGGATTTGCTTGGAATTTTGGGCCTTACTTTTTATCATTTCTAATAAAAATAGCCATTCTTCATTTTTTAAAAAATGAGAGATTAAGGCATATACCAGCATTCCCAAAGATATGCAAGCTAGGAGAAAAGTTAAACGAATTTCCAGCGCATCATTTAAATGAAACCAAAATACATTGAAATAGTAAATTATTATCCCCATAGTACATGCTGCCGCTGACATTTTTAGCATAGATCGAAGAATTTTTCTTCCTCCCAACAAACCTAACCGTTTCCTAAGGTAATAGGTAAGGCCAACTACGTTAAATAGAGCGGAAATTGAGGTTGCGAGTGCCAAGCCACCATGCTGTAAAGGACCCATTAATATGAGGTTTAGAATAATATTAAGAAACATGGAATAGATACCAATTTTTGCAGGGGTCTTGGTGTCCTGAAGAGAGTAAAATGCCGGAGCAATAATTTTCACTCCAGAATAAGCGCAAAGGCCAATCGAATAGAAAATGAGAGCTACCGCTGTTCCTTGCGTAGAAGTGTATAGAAATTCGCCGCGCTCCCACAATGTGTTCACAATCGGTTTGCTTAAGATTATCAGCCCAATTGTAGCGGGGATGGTTATAAATAAAATAAGCCTTATACTAAAATTAAGTGTTTGCACTAGTTCTTTTGTTTCTCCTTTTGCGGCGTGGCTCGATAAAGTGGGCAGAAGTACTACGGCTAGAGCAACGGCAAAAACTCCGAGAGGAAGCTGAACCAATCGATTACCGTAATAAAGGTAGGAAATTGAGCCATCGGGAAGTGTAGATGCTAATAATGTATCCACTAAAAGGTTTAATTCATAGACAGCTAACCCCAATATGGCGGGGCCTGTTAATTTGGCAACTTTTATTATCTCTGGTTGTTTTATGTGAAGATATTTTTTCCAGCCATAACCTTGTTTGATAATTGTTGGTACCTGTATAAAAAATTGAATGGCACCGCCTATAAGGACACCAATTGCCAAACCGACTATCGGTTTATCCATTTGTGGAACTACAATTAAAATAGCAATAATCATGGAAATATTTTGCAGGATAGGTGTAGCCGCAGGTAAAGCAAAAACCTTTAGAGAGTTTAAAACTCCCATGGAAAAAGCTGAAAGACCAATAAAGAATAAATAAGGAGACATCCATCGAGTTAAATCGACTGTAAGCTTGAATTTTTCGGTATCATTTATAAAGCCAGGCGCGAAAACAGTAATGACCGCCGGGGAGAATATAAATAATGCAAGCGAGATGGTTGATAATAGTATCAATAAAATATTAAAAATATTAGCGGTTAGTTCCTGAGCAGCTTGTTGACCTTTTTTAGCTAATGTTTCTGATAATACAGGTATAAATGCAGAGGCAATTGCTCCTTCTCCCAATACCCGTCTTTGCATATTGGGTATTCTAAAGGCAACGAAAAATGCATCGGCTGCTATAGATGATCCAAATGTCATCGCAATAAACATATCTCGGGTGAATCCGAATATCCGGGAAAGAAAAGTTATTCCGCTTACAATGCCTGCATTCTTACTTAGGTTGTTTTTCATCTGGTGGGGCAGAGGGATTAGAGTATAATTATCAGAGGTTTAACAGAAACAGTATAACAAAGCTTAACTCATTAATTGCAAAAAAATGTAGAGTGATTATTCTAAATCATATGCTAGGATTTAAAATTAGCATTTATGGAGTTTAATATGCCCAAAATCAAATTACGTGCTAAAGACCAGATTATCTATGACAAGATTTCCGAGGCTTATGAAAAAACCGAAATAGTCCAGAGACAACGACAACTGACATCTGGTCGCTGGGACTTTGTGGTTTTTGGTGACTCTGGTAGTAATCAAACTGTTTTTAGAGAAGGATTCGCTGAGCATGCGTCCATTAAACGCGCTCCAATTTATATTGCTTCTTTGGCGCAATCCGGATTAACTGATGTAAATGGGATTCCCATTGAAGAATTTGTCCAAGAAGATATTCCTGAAAAATATCAGGGATTGGAAATAATCCAAGTGGATCCTTTAAGACCTTTAACCGTCGTAAAAAAAGATAATTACGCTGGGGAAAAAGGTCCTGATAAGATTCGCAGAGAATATGAGGATATAAATATTGCTATTATTCGCTCCCCGCACGAAACGGATTGGATGATTTCTGTCATGAAATATTTGAATGAGTGCGACCAGAATTTTCCTGACCCAGTACAGCAGGCATTTTCGGGTAGATCTTCGAAAAATATTTTATCACTAAGGCAAACCCGACCTTCTTCAAATAGATTAAACTAACTCTTAATCGAAATCTTTTTTTTCATACAGGATATAACCTGAATCCTTCATACCAAGTGCTTCATATGTTTTTTTCCCGGATAAATTGTCTTGAATTACATAAAGACGCAGGGCTTTTACTTGGGGATTGTTTCGGGCAAGGTTCTTTATATGGTTAAAAAGAGCCCTAAACACGCCCTGCTTTCGGAAATTGGATGAGACGAAAACACTTTGTATCCACCAGATCAGTCCATTTCTCCAATCGCTCCACTCATAAGTAATCAAGGTCTGTCCCACTACCATTTTATTTATTTCTGCAACAAAATAATGACAATCCTCTCGATCTAATGCGTTAGAAACGCCAGAGAGAATTGTATTCAAATTAAGATTTATATTTTCGGTTTCATTAGCCAGCGCTTGATTGTTTTTAGCCAGGATCGCTATATCTGATTTAACAGCTTCTCTTATTAATAAATCCATTAATTATAAATCTTGGATAAATCGTTTTGCGTAGGAACGTACGTCTTTTCCGTTGCATACATGAAACCGCCTTACTTTTTCTATGGTTTGATTGGAAAAACGTTTTAGAGGTAAATGAATAATATTTTTTCCATATCGCCGAGCTAATCTCTTCCATTTTAAGTGCGGGGCGCAGGGTGAAACTAAAGTAATATTTTTTTCACGTGAATGGAAAAATGCTGCTTCTAAAAGTTTCTCTTCCAAAGTTTCAGAAAACTTCAAACGTGGATCTTGCCAGATATCAAGAATAGGGCGGGGAGGAAAAAGCATCATACAGCCACCGTAGGTTGCCTGACCAATCCCAGGCCCAATAAGGTTTTCCATATATTCGGTAGCAAAAAAACATAAAGTGGATTCTTCCTTATGTTCGGCATACCAGGTTTGTCTCCATTTATATTGATTTGGGTTTGGTTCTGGATCGAAAAGGAAAACGATTATCTCAACCTCACCGCGGGATGGTGGAATTTCTTTTACATAGATATCACCTGTATACCAATGTCTAAGGGTGTCACGAATATCAATCCCATCCTTAACCGAAGAAGTAAATTTTTCTGTCCTAGCCAGTTCATGGCATAAGAGAAGCTTTGTTTGTTCTCGGACATGAGTATTTAGATTTTCTATTTTGTCGTCTTCAGGAGGCCATGAACATTGGCCATAAGGATCCCATTTATTTTTCCAGCTCTCTTTATCTTGCATATCTGGATCTGGTTTTAAGTTGAGAGTACGCCACTCAAATTGCGTTTCCGAAAGCCTGTTTTTCATTTGGTTGGGCTTCGCATCTTCTGTATCAAGTAGCCCCTGATCAATTCCTAAAGATATGATTCCAGACTCCGTATCAATATCATCAAAGGGATACTCTCTGGCTGCTTCTAAAACCGAAATGGCAAAAGGGTCCCCTCCAAATTGTTTTGCTGAGTTTACCAATGTATATAAGTCTGGTAATAATCTTGATTCCATAAGCGTAAGGTTTCTTACATACTGTAAAAGAATCTGAAATGTTTGTGAAGTTAGATTATGGTAACGGATTTTATTTTTTTTTAAAAATAGGTCGCGGGCACGAATTAAAATTTCTTTGACACCATCTATTGGGGTATTTTTGTCTCCTCGCATTTCCTGACGCTTTTTTTCATAGAGATAGGTGATGAATGGAAACTCACTTAGTGAGAAAAACAGAGTATTTTTGTCAACACGGAGCAAAATAGGGCTTTCTAACTTAGAAGCGGGATTTTTATACTTTTTTCGTTCATCGAATGCCTCTTTCACCCACGGCCAATCAAGAACCGAGCAGAGAAATAGAATATTTGAAAAATCCATTTCTAGACAGTGAAGCTGATAGGCCATCCATCTGGCCCGATAATCATGTTGTGAATTTTTTTTGGGTTTTTTTATTGTAAGCAGAAGGGTGCTTAAAAATTTTTCATAAGTAATTTTTTGTAATGAAAAGGTGTCTGGAAAATTAAAATTTCTAGTTTGAAAGTTTGGTGTGCTCCAGTCAATAAATCGTCGCTCTATTCCTTCCTGTTTTGCAACTCGCAAGCCCGATATTAGCGGTTGACTTGGATCTATGGGTACATAATTGAAAGCGCCATCTTCTTCCAACTGAGCGCTTAATGTGATTTGAGGAAGCAAGTCTATACCTATTTCTATGGAATCCTGAAACTCTGGAGGCAAAGCCACTGCCATGCAATCGGTTTTACTGGACAAAATGCGGTTTCTGATCTCCCTGGCAAAACTTCCGCTTCCATGGACTAAGGGGAGGATATGAATATTTTTGCTGAGTTTTAATACTTCGTTCATAGAAAAATCTATTTATCGCTATCGGGATGTAAGGGATTATCATCACTAAAAAAGAAGTCACCGAGTCCGATAGGAATATGTTGATCATGCAAGGATCTCTGATTTTTTGCGGCCAAGCTATCAAGATCTAATGCTTCTTCGCCTAAAACCTTGCTGACGGACTCTTTCCAAGCTTGATCTTTAGAAATAGGATGATCTGTTTTCTGACTCAGGCGCTTTAAAGCGTATTGCAAAATATGTATTCCGTCCCTGGGTGAAAATTCTAAATCCAATTGGTGGGATTTTTGTAAAAACTGCACCGTCATTTTTAACAACTCTTCTTCAGAAAATGGAAGGTGATACCTTAGAATTTCCAGTTCATCCTTATAACTAGGCATATTCATCTGTAATGTTGGTTGTAGTCTGGAAAGAATATAATCAGGTATCTCAAAGGTAGATTCGTCATTATTCATGGTGACACAGGCACGAAAATCTTTGTGAGCATTGATTTGAATACCAGCGATAATAGATTCCACATATCTACGGTGGTCTAGCAACGGCGCAAGGGAAGCCCAGCTTTTTTCGTTCATCCTGTTGCCTTCATCCAAAATGCATATGCCACCCGTTATCATGGCACAGACCAAAGATGATGCATGATACGAAATGGTTCCTTTTTCTGAAAGAACGGGGGTTACTAACAAATCCTCGGGCCTTGTATCGCTGGTACATTGAAAAATATACAATGGTTGTTTGCGTTGTTTGGCTGCAACCATTGCCAATGTAGTCTTTCCTGTTCCTGGCATTCCTGTGATTCTGGGAGATAGAGGATGGTCCTTCTCGGATACCACTAGCCAACAGGCATGAATTTGTTTTAATACTTCATCTTGACCAATCCACTCAGGTGTAGTTGTATCCGGTTTGGTCAGATTCAGCGTAACACCATCTATGATCTTTGTTTGTTTTGAGGAGATATTGTTGTTCAAAATTTTTTCCTTAAAAGATTTTTAGTTGTCATTTAAAAAGAATACTTATCGATAAGGGCTGCTGTCAAGTGAAGAGCTTTTGCTTTAATTCAGTAACATTATGCCTCTTAACTTCAATGAAATCGATTGTAATGTTATAATGTCTTCCTAAAAGAATGGAGAAGTTTGCCGTGGAAGATCTATTTTTAATTTTAGCAGTGATATTTGCAATAGCGATGATAATCCTGATGATTAAATATGCCAAATTTATTCATTCACAGCCAAGGATAGCCGAAGAAAGAAGAAAAATGAAGGAAGAAGGACCTGCCGCACATGGGCAGAACTCCGACGATAATCAATAAATATTTGATGCTATCTAATGATCAGAAAAACTAATAAAGAAACCATAGCGCCTTATTTAATTGATGCATCTAATCATCCAAGAGGTAATGCGGAAGAAGTCCTTATTCCTGAAACAGTAGAGGAGCTAATCGAGTTTTTGAAAAAAGACTCTAGGCCCATAACAATTGCTGGCGCCGGAACTGGCTTAACCGCATCAAGAATCCCATCCGAAGGGGTCGTTATTTCATTGGAAAAATTTAATGAAATTGGATCTATTGTAAATAATGAAATATGGATAGGCCCCGCTGCAACGTTATTGCAGTTACAGAATCATTTAAAAAATACTAGATTATTTTATCCTCCTAATCCCACAGAATGGAACGCAACTATTGGCGGAACTTTAGCAACCAATGCCTCGGGGTCTAGGAGCTACAAGTTTGGTGTTACCCGTGATTTTGTTAGTGCGGTTGATTGCATACTCGTTGATGGCAGAAGAGTTTTAATAGAACGTGGCCATAAAATATCAAAACCACTTCTTATGGATGACGGCAGTGAGATAACGTTTCCTGAAATAACTTATAGTAGCCCCGATTGTAAGAATGCAGCAGGCTATTTTGTTAAAAAGGAAATGGATTGGCTTGATTTATTCATTGGTTCCGATGGTACTCTGGCAATATTTAGCAAAGTATGTTTAAGGTTGATAGTAAAGCCTGATAAATTTTTAAGCGGTATTTTGTTTTTTGAGGAAGAAAATCATTGCTGGGAACTCACGCGACAAATAAAATCAAACTCTTTGGTTTTGCCCTGCTCCCTGGAATATTTTGATCGGTATTCATTATTAATGTTAAAGGAAAAATATCCTAATATACCTATGCATGCTAAAGCGGCATTATTTTTTGAAGAAGATGTCATTGATAAGAAAACTTATAATATTAAATTGGAAAAATGGATAGAATTTTTAACAAATAAAAAAGTTCTTTTGAATGATTCTTGGTTTGCTCATGATGAGAAAGATGTCTTTGCCTTTCACGAATTCAGGCATCAAATACCAATCCTTGTGAATGAGAAAAATTCCAAAGATAAAAGGGAGAAAATTGGAACAGATATGGCTGTCTCTGATGGATATTTTGATGAAATGATGAGGTATTATGAGAGTACTCTTTCTGCCACAGGCGTTCCTTATGTTATTTTTGGCCATATAGGCGATAATCATTTGCATATTAATTTGCTTCCAGACTCTTCCCAAAAAAGCCTTGCGTTTTCTATATATGATGCGCTGGCCAAGAAGATTTTTTCATGGAATGGTACCGTTTCCGCAGAACATGGTATAGGAAAGAAAAAAAAGCGGTATTTTTATCAAATGGTAGGGCGGAATAATATTGAGGATTTAAAAAAAATTAAGAATACTCTTGATCCCCAACAGAGGCTTGGTAGGGGTAATATTTTTTAAAGATCTGGAATCCTCTAAGCGGTTGACAGATTTATGGCAGAA
>CAZMXD010000009.1:0-19610 GCA_964570185.1 uncultured Nitrospina sp.
TTCCGTGGGACGTTTGTCCAGCTATTCCAATGGAAATCATTCTATTGCCGAATAGCTTTTATTTTAATATTTACGAAATTTCTAGTTGGTCGCGAGGGACCGTAGTGCCACTTTCTTTGGTGCGTTCTTTGGAGCCCGTGCATGCTTTGCCTCAGGGCCAGGATGTGCAGGAGCTTTTTACGGAAAAGGATTACGATTTAGATTTTAAGTCTAGCGGTCTGCCGTTCACTAGCTGGAGCAACACTTTTATACATCTGGATCGATTTATCAAACTCGTTGGGAAATTCCCTTGGAAGCCTTTCCGCAAAACAGCTATTCGTAAGATAGAAAAATGGACTTTGGACCATCAGGAAAAAGAGGGAGACTGGGCGGGAATTCAGCCTGCGATGCTTAACTCTCTTTTAGCCTTGCATTTTTTGGGATATTCCAAAAAAAACCCTGCTTGCGTTAAGGGAATGGAGGCAGTTGAGCGCTTTTTCTTGGAAAAAGAAGACCGGCTTTGGATGCAAGCCTGCGTTTCTCCATTATGGGATACGGCCATTTGTTTGAACGCTTTGATAGATTCAGGAGTGCCAATAGATCATCCAGCTCTGGTAAAAGCTGGAGAGTGGATCCTCTCCAAACAGGTGGTAAAGCGTGGTGATTGGGGAATTAAAAACCCTAATTCAGAACCAGGTGGCTGGGCCTTTGAATTTTTTAACGAGGCGTACCCTGACACAGATGATACCGCAGAAATTTTACTGGCCTTGAATCGCATAGATATTCCAAATATCAGAAACAAGCTTGCAGAATGTCAAAGAGCTTTGAGTTGGCTTCTTAGTATGCAAAGTAAAAATGGTGGGTGGGGAGCTTTTGATATCGATAATGATAAGAAGGTACTAAATGAAGTGCCATTTGCTGACCATAAGGCTTTGCTCGACCCCCCAACAATTGATGTTACGAGCCGTATCATATGGATGCTATCAGAATGGGGATTCAAAAAGGATCACCCACAAGTAATACGGGCCATAAAATTTATAAAAGAAAACCAAGAAGTGGATGGCTGTTGGTACGGCCGATGGGGTGTCAACTACATCTATGGGACTTTTTTAGCCATGAACGGGTTGGCAGCAGTGAAAGAAGACATGAATCAATCATTTAGTAGAAAGGCCCTGCAATGGCTGGAGACTCATCAAAATGAAGATGGTGGCTGGGGGGAAACCTGCCAGAGTTATAAAGAGCCCAGTTTGCGTGGCAGGGGCAACAGCACAGCTTCACAAACGGCATGGGCGATCCTTGGTTTGGTCGCAGGGGGCGAAGCAAAGGGAGATGCGGCAAAACGCGGTGTAAAATATTTATTAAGGAATCAAAATAGGCAGGGAACCTGGTGGGAAGATGAATTTACAGGCACGGGATTTCCCATCCACTTCTTCATCAAATATCATATGTACCAGCACTTTTTTCCTTTAATGGCTTTATCACGATACCGGCAGGCTATAGAGAACGATTAAAGCATGCTCTAATGATGTCGGAGCATTTCTACTGCAAACTTCGTCCGTGTTAAAGGTTCTGATGCGGATGCAATGACTTCTCCACTCATGACATCAGTTAAAGTAAGATGAACATCAAGATTGGTTCCTAGATCAGTAATTCTACCCGTAATGACCGCCTGCGAATTAAGAGCTTTCCCTAAATGTCTCAATTCATCTTTGTCATAATGAAATGAAGTCTTTAGCTTGAGTTGCTCCAAAACGGATTTAACCTCCCCCTTTTGAGCTACTCGGAACTCTTGTTCCCGGAAGAAATATTTTTTGGTAATGGCTTCTACAATTCTTGTGGAAATATATTCGCCAAGAATGGGAGTCTCATTTTCTTCATCGACCAAGTCGAATACCGTTACTTTGTTTATTTCATATTCAGCAACATCTTCCGTAAGGGTTTGCACAAGGTCTTCCGTTTTTCCCATATAATATTTAGAATCAGTTTGAGTTCGGAACAGTTTGCTCCAGAATTGGGAAGGGCCCATTTTTACCTCGCACCCAGAAAATAAAAAAACGGCCATTATGATCAAATAAAACAATTTTTGAAATTTCATAGCAGATAAACCTTTGATATTCTATAATTTATAGATCTCTTAACGACAAAAAACTGTTGGCACTCAAGAGATTTTGCAATTCATGTGCCTTTGGGGTTATTTTATGTGGCTTTATCCTCAATATTTTATAAGTACTTTATTTATAATTATTTAAAGACATGCTATTGTAGTTTTTGGTGCGAGCGTTCACCCAAAAAATAAAAAAACTGTCGAATTTTTGTCTAATCCTGTTATTTTGACGGTGAAATTTATATATTTTTTATTTCATTTTTGTGCAGTTTCCAAAAAATTAGTGTATAAGAATAAACCAATTTCAGAAATTTATAAGCGGAGAATGATTAAAGTGGAGCGTTTAAAGATTATTGTTTATACCGTAATTGCAAGTATTTTTATAACGGGTTGTGAACAGGAAGCAGCTCAGGAAGCACCCATGCAAATGCCTTTTAAAGAGAACACTTGGGTGCGAAAAGAGGCAGTAACTAAATCTAAAGTTTTTTCGGATAAGCAAATTGAAGCCCTTTCTGTAGATGATTCGCTCGTAAAACAATTGAAAAATATTTCGACTTCAATTTCAGTGAATAATGAAAAGGAATGTCTTGCTCAAGTTGGTAAATTGGATCAAAGGCGGACCGAAGTCCAAAAGCGGGGAGGTTTGTGGCACTCTTTTGAAAAATTTGTGGAAGCAAAAAGATATTCTGATTATGGAATGCAGTTGGATAGTCAGTTAAATCGAATGATATTTTCACTGAAATATATTTGCCGAGCGACTAAAGGCATGCCATTGGATGGTTGGGCAAGGACAATAGTTTCTCAATTGGAGAAAGACGGTAAAGAGAAAACGTACGAATACTATATTCAGCTTGGTCGTGACTCTGGTGATGTAGAAAAATGGATATCTTTTGGTGAGATGGCCATTGAAAGTAAAAAGCGAAATATTCCTTATAAAAGTATTAGTGAGTCCATTTCACGATCAGCAAATATGGTTGGATTATATGAAAAATTATCGCTTCAACGGCTTGATAAAGAATCTCTAAAATCTTTTTTAACAAAAGCATCAACATTGTTAAGTGTCATCAAGGATAGTTTTATCTCGGATTCGAACATCGAGCTATCCATCAAGGAAGAAAACTTTCTGTCTATTCACGACCTAGAAGCTGATAGTGCTTAAAGCATCTGATAAAGGATAGATAAGATTTCTGGCAGCAAATTTTTCCAAGAATTAGTTCTCTTTAGCGCATTGTTATAAATAAAGTATATGTTTTAAAAAACTAATTAATTTAATTTAGTAAGCTTGCAGTTTGTTTCTTAAGGTTTGGTCTTCTTGTAGTTTTGTTGATTATGGCCTGTTTTAATCGGTTTTTACCTTTCAAGTTTGAATATATTTACGACTCATTTATTTTGGTTAGTTGTTTCTCTCCTATTTAAATAACCATAGATTTAATTGTTGAGTTTTCAAGGAATATCGTATTATTTGGAAAGCCAGCTTTTAAGTTTCTAGTCATCCATCTTTTACCATGAAATTAGCGATCATAAGTGGAACCACTTTACCTGGGGGTGGTCCTAGGCATATTTATAGCTTGCTTGAAAAGGCGGATCGCAAGGAATGGGATATTATTGTTTGTACTCGCAAGGATGGTTCTTATTGGCATAAGCTAATTGCGTTGGGAATAACCCCTTATGATTTAGTTTTACGGCGGCTTTCCTTTTTTACATTTTTTGAGCTTTTCAAAATTTTAAAAAAGGAAAAACCAGATTTAATTCATACGCATGGAAAAGGGCCTGGAGTTTATGGAAGATTGCTTGGCTGGGTTTTAGGAATTCCTGTTATCCATACTTTTCATGGTTTCCAATATAAATTACTGCCAGTTTTAAATAAATTGTTCTATCTTCTTGTTGAAAATATTTTAACTTTATTGACCCAGCACCATATTTTTGTTGGTAACGGAGAAAAAGAAAAAGCGCAAATGTTAAGGTTTTTGAATGATTCAAATTCTAGTGTTATTAATAACGGTATTGATCCAGACTTTTTTGAAAACCTTGCCCCAGCAGATGATGCATTTGCTGCGCTGGGTTTAAGAGACTCTGACAAAATTAAAGTTTTTGGAACACTTTCAAGAGTGTCGCCTGAAAAAGGAATAACGACTTTGCTGGAAGGATTTGGTGAGGCAAAAAAAATAGCCCCGCATATTAGATTGATAATAGTTGGTGATTGCCCCGATGAGCACCAAGAATATATTAAAACTGTCAGGCAGTATATTCATGACAATGGATTAGATGGAGTGGTGAAAATTTTAGGATCACGGGAAGATGCATTAGGATTTTTAAAGTGCATTGATTTTTATGTATCATCTTCTAAGAGCGAAGGATTACCTTATAATATTCTTGAGTCTTTGGCGGTTGGAAACCCTGTGGTAGCAACAGACATCCCAGGAAACAACGATATCATTAGAAAGTCAGTGGAAGGTGTGCTGATTCCGGTCAATTCATCAAGATCCTTAGCTCACGGGCTATTAACTTTACTAGAGATGGGCACAGAAGAATGCAAGGCTATGGTACAAAATGGCAAGGTACGAATTCGCGAACAATTTTCATTAACCCAAATGACCGAAAAAACTTTTTCTTTGTACAAAGAGGTTTTGGATGAATCTAGTTCATGTAATAAAAGCCTGTAAAACTTAATTTTTGCTTAATGGCATTAGGCTATGGTTCAAATAGCCGAATATTTTTTCTGCTCGCGTTAGAAATTTTTTTTCATCCATAGTGTGGATTCTGAAAGAGACGGCACCTGCGTGGCCTCCGCCACCCATATAAAGCTCACCAAAAAGTTCTTTTAAAATAACCTCTATGGAACGTAAGTCAATTCCATAAAATTTGGCAGCCCTTCGAAGTTTGATGAAAAAACAATCTTCTCCATCAGCATTTTTCCCTTCAAAAACCACCATCCCAGCGCAACCAGTTTTTTCAGGAACCGAATTCAAAATGAAATTTAGAATATCGGCAAACCAATATGAGTTACAATTTTTAAAGGTATTTTTAACTTCTTCTTGAGTGGAACTTAATAAATTAAGAAAGCCAATTTGTCCTTTTAATTCGATACGTTTGTTCAGAAAAATGAAACAGGCTTCTTGCTCCTCTGTCAATCGATTCAGGTATTCTAAAATCTGTTTTGGACCACCAAATTTAGATTTTTTATTATCCTTATTTCTTTCATTATCGAACTCTCTCCACCTTGTTATATTCTTCAGGCTCTTTTCTAGCATTTTCATCCAGTAATCATAATCTTCTTGAAAAGGGATGACTTTACCTCCGACTGTATCTCCTAACAGTCCGGTCATCAGCCCCAAAATAATATTCCGTTGGCCAAATGGATCCGGTCCTTTGGGATATTTTTCATGGTAGGTTAAGAGAATTTTACCAATGATTTCTGTGTTGGCATTGGCTTTAAGAAATAATTTTATTCCATAATCGGTAAGTTCTTCGCTGTCTGCGCCAAAGTGATGGTCAATCTCGATTACCTTTGGTTTGCGAAATAAAATATTTTTTGCAAGATAGGAATAGTGCGGTAGTAATTTTGTATTTGCGGTATCACAAAAAATAACCGCTTCTACTTCATCCTTAATAACTTCAATCTGCTTTTTGTTACGTAATATGGTGATTCCATTGTACTCTATAATTTTTTCAAAAAAGTCCAAGTTTTCACCTAGTTTTTCTGGGAGTATCAAAAAGACTTTTTTTTCAAGTAAATTTAGGTAAAGGGAGAGCGACAACATGGATCCCACAGAATCAGGATCAATGTCTCCGCTGAATAAAAAACTTTCACTTGTATTAATTATATGGATTGCATCACGAAGATTATCTCTCCATACGCTATTATCAAGAGGTTTTTTAACGTTCATAGAATTTGAGATGTATATTTTTATTAAATAATAAACTTTATACTATATTTTTAATTGGAAATTTGAAAAATACAAACAAGACTTTAAAGGGGGGAACGGTTACGGAGAGATTTTCTTTATAAAACTATTTATTTAGCGAACCCAGGATCGTCATCGAATATATTATTATAATCTCCTTCCAATTCTTCATCTGGTGCTGGGCGGCACCAGTCAAAATCATCGTCTATATCGCCAGAATCTTCCAGTTCTGGACGTTGAAAATCAGTTACAAACTTGCTTACTTCTAGTGGGCTGAAATTACTACTACCACATTGACATTCTGATTCCCCTAACACAAAGCTAGAGTTCTTCTTGAGTAAAAAAGCCATTCCACACTCATTGCAAATATGTCCTGTATGGGATTTAATCAAATCTGGGATTATTAGATATTCACGGCATTGATTACAGATGGCCGTCGCATATCCAGATATCGTATCTGCCAATAGATTCTCTATCCCACAAGCGCGGCACTCTATTAGTAATGATTTTTCAACTGGCATTTGGAGTTTAGGATTCAGAACTGCCCGGAAACATTTTTGACATATCCCCCATTTTTTCCATTGCCTCTTCTTTAGACATTTTGGTGATATCAATACCCATTTCAGCTAATGCACCAGAGAAGGGGCATTTACTTGCGCCACTTTTTGCTTCTTCGCCTTCAGCTTGTACGGCAGGCTTTTCTGTTTCGATTTTACCAGCCTCCGCCATGATGATCCAATGCATGGATTCAATCGTTTGCTGTTTCTCAGTGGTCAATTTTTCTAGTGTTTCTTTGGTTTCGGCATGCTTCACCAATGCAGTGGCTTCTTGATATTTTTCTAGGGCTTTCTTTTCAAATTCAACAGCTTCCTTAAGTGCTGCGGCAGAATTGGACATTATTACTTCTCCTGACTATATAGGTTCATTAAAACTTTCTGGAATTCTAAAATATACCAAATTATCAACCCCATTATCAACTACTACTATTTGGTAAAGTACTAAACTTTGAGGTTAAAGACTATTTTGATTAAAAATGCGCTTGAGACTTTTATAAAGTTCATTAAAATCAAGTTCCTCTTAGCGGATGGTCAGAGGTCTAAAAAGGAAATTTTCATTCGACTAATTGATGGAATTTTTATTTTAAATTAGTGGGAAAAGGTGTAGACTTCGACCTTCAATCTTTCCACAATTTGGAATCTTTCATACATATGGTAGCAGATTAATGAGCGACGTTGACAAAGAAAAACAAGCTTCTGACAACCCTGAGCCAAAAGAAGAACCTGGACTGATGGAGTCATATGGGTCTTTTCCGGTATGGTCTCTTAAATTGATTGATGCGTTGACCCCGGAATTTTTGATTTCCAAGGAACCGATTGAAAAAAGAAAGCTTCCTAAGTAATAACTTCCTTCATTTAAATTTAAAAACTGATGAAACCGATTCAAAGGGCCTTAATAAGTGTTTCGGACAAGACAGGTGTTCTTGAATTTGCCCGGGAACTGCATAATTTGGGGATAGAAATTCTTTCTACTGGGGGTACGGCCGAGCTCCTGCGCAAAGGAGGGGTCCCGGTGATTCAAGTTTCGGATTATACTGGTTTTCCTGAAATGATGGATGGAAGGATTAAAACTTTACACCCAAGGGTGCATGGTGGAATTCTTGGGAGAAGGGATGTTCCAGAGCATATGAAGGCTATGGAAGAACATGGTATACGTCCTATTGATCTTGTGGTCATTAATCTTTATCCATTTGAGCAAACCGTAGCTAAAGAAGGTTCCACCTTAGAAGAAGCGATTGAGAATATAGACATTGGTGGTCCTGCTATGGTTCGTTCTTCCGCCAAAAACTGCAATGACGTAACTATTGTTGTCGACCCAAAGAACTATGGAGTAGTGTTGGAGGAAGTGAAAAAGGGCGCTGTTTCCTTAGAAATGCGTCGGCGTTTGAGCCGCGATGCTTTTGCGCACACGGCAAGATATGATTCCTTGATCGCTACTTTCTTATCAAGTCAATGGGAGAATGAATCAGGTTTCCCGCCTTTTTTAAATCAGCCTTTCTCTAAAGTTCAAGATTTGCGATATGGAGAAAACCCTCATCAGTCAGCAGCTTTATACAGGGAAAGCAATACGCTGAAAACCGATATCGTTTCTGCAAAGCAGCTTCAGGGCAAAGAATTGTCTTTTAATAATTATATCGATCTAAACGCAGCTTGGGAACTTGCCAGGGAGCTGGGTTCGGGAGCTATTGTCATTATTAAACATACCAACCCATGTGGGGTTGCTGTGGGCGAAGATCAGTTAAATACCTTTGTTTTAGCGAGAGAAGTAGACCCTGTTTCTGCTTTTGGAGGTGTCTTAGGATTTAATCAACCAGTCACTGGCCAAACCGCAAAAGAAATCCTCAAAAACTTTGTAGAAGCAATTGTGGCTCCAGGATTTGAGTCTAAAGCGATAGAATTATTTTCCTCAAAGAAAAATATAAGATTGATGCAAATGCCTAGTGCTGAATTTAATTCAAACGACAAACGTTTCGACTCTAAACGAATCGGCGGAGGCCTACTGGTACAAAGTTTGGATACCTTAAATTATGATGACGATCAATTGAAAATTGTTAGTGAACGAGAGCCTACACCTCGTGAAATGGAAGATATGAAATTTGCTTGGTTGGTAGCGAAACACGTTAAATCTAATGCAATCGTCTACGCAAAAGACAAAGAGATTTTAGGTATTGGTGCAGGACAAATGAGTCGAGTCGATTCTGCTAGAATTGCAGTTGAAAAAGCTCGTAAATCCTTGTCTGGTGCTGTTATGTCTTCGGATGCTTTTTTCCCTTTTAGGGATTCTATCGATGAGGCTGCAAAAAATGGGATCTCGGCTGTTATTTCCCCGGGTGGTTCAATCCGCGATAAAGAGGTGCTTCAAGCTGCCAAAGAGCATAATATTGCCATGGTATTTACAGGAACGAGACACTTCAAACATTAAAACTGAAAATTCTCTGCCCATATTTCTTTCTCTCCAAGATTCCCGTAATAATTATTTTTAGCAGTAAGTTTATCAATGAATTCCATATTAGCTATGATTTAGATGTAATTAGTTTTATCTAAAAGCCGTTAAGCTAACATGGTCATCGAGCCCGTTTGAAATGTATTTCTCACTTTTGTATAAAATCGTAGCAAACAACTCCCTAATCAATAGGGGATTTTTCGAAAATGAAAAAACTTATTATTAAATTTATAAAGGTCTGTATTTTTGGAATCATTTTTTATGGTGGATGGTCAGCCTACCAAACATGGGAATCGTTTAAACCAGTCTTGGCTAAACTTGAAGAAAAACACCCAGAAAAATATGAGCAAATGTGGGAAGAAGCCACATCATTTCATATTAGTGAAACGAGAAAATTGTATCGTGAACTCGATGAAATGACTCTGGCGGATGTTATTGATCTTCGCTATAAAAAATTTTTAGAAAAGAGGAACGCCGATGAAAAATTTATGGAAGAATCCTATGACCAAGAACTCCAAATCCGGATTAAGGAAAGAAAATCTAAACTGGAAGACAATCCATCTAAAATAGAAGAATTAAAAAACCTTAACAAAAACCAACCATTTAAAATTAGATTTGAGAAGTGGAAGGAAATAAAGCCGTGGCGGAAAAAACTAATTTTGCGGGAAAAATGCATTAAATTTTTTAAAAAGGAATTAGAGGACCTTAAAATGCAAAAAGGCGGATTGGGAGCTTCCAAAGTTTCTACGCTAATCTTCCGCGTTGAAAAAGAATCTTTGGAGATAGAAAACCTTTGTGAAAAATTAGTATCCAGTTCAACTCAAAGGGAAGATATACAAGATTCAATTTTACGGTTAAAAAAATCCATGAACTTTTTTTATTTCATACAGCTATTGGATGAAACAGGTATTCCTAGAGGGACTGTGTTTCAATTCAAGGAAGAATTGAATGGGATGACTCTCGACTATAATGATTCTTAAATGCAAAAAGTTCAAGAAGAATTTTTCTCTTCTTGATTTAATTTTTCTGTAAGCGCTGTTATGGCAGTTGCCAATTGTTTTATCTCGGTGTTGGATTTTATTTCGGGCAACTCTGCCTTTCCATTTTCTTCTGCAAATCTCACTAGTTTTTTCAAGGGCCGAATCACCATACTGATAGTATAAAGGCCTCCGATTATAGAAACGATACTTCCTACAATGGCCATCCCAATCATTTCATTCTTAAGTTGGCCAGCACTGCGTATAACCCGATCTTTTAAAAGTTTTAATTGATCAGGCTGCAAGGTTTCGGTATTCATGGTTGAAACAATTCGTTCAACCTGCCCCAATTGGATATAAAGGAAAAATGCCGCATAACCTAAACATGAAATTACTACGATATAGCCTGTCATCAACAGATTAATTATGCTCTTTTTCTCGCCTGGAAGTTCGTCCCGAAAGATGGAATTTTTTGCCATTTTGGTTTTACCTTTGTTTTAGCCTGTGGTTCAGCGGAATTTTTTTACATTCCAAGTTTCTGTAGCAACTTTTGAGGAGAATCTAATTCCTACAAATTGTAGAATCAGTTTGATTCGGAAATTTTTTGAGTAGACTTAGCTTCCCCTAAAGGGACAAAAAGGTCAACCCAAATATCTGAAAAAGATTTGTTCATTAGGGTTTTTTTTTAAAGGCCTGGTTTAAACGGCTCCAGTTGAATGCAGATCCTGGATCGTATTTACACTCCAAGCCAGTTGAACCGTTTTGAACGTGACCGTGACCTAAAACCCCAGCAAAACGAGAGTAATTTTTTAATCGATTAAGGGGATGCTTCCCAGTTTTTTTATTAATAGGAACCTTGAGTTTGATTCTTGGTAGTAATTTATTTAACCCAAAACTAAGTTTGATCAAAGCTTCGTATTGCTCTTCGGTAAAGTCCCACATTCTAACTATTTTACCGTTTATTTTTTTGCTGAAATAGCCTCTATTTCCAAATGCTCTAGAGGGTATAGCCTTAAAGGGACTTTTTAAAATTTTAGAACTATATTCTTTTGGTAGAGCAAGTTGCCAACCTTTTCGTGTTTTTTTATATTTGTCTTTTTTTGAAGGAAAATATTCAGACTGTTTTGCCAAAGCTTCCCATGAAAGATTTGCAATTTCGACATGGACCGCTCTCTCATTACCCTTTTTATCGTCAGCCGGGGCCGTATTAGTTTTCCAATACAAATCACAAGTTTGGAAAAGAGTGCCATCTAAGTCTAAGTAAAAATGGCTTCCTTTAAAAGCGCTTTCCCTCATCAATTGGTGGCAGTGATAAGAGGTATAGCAAACATCATAATGGAGAACAAACTGGTACACGCTTTTAATTAAGTCTAGGTATGCAGTTTGACTATTAATGATTTTATAGTTTTCATGATTTTGGCTGGGAGCATCATTTAAAGAGGGATCGTGTTGATTGCAACCAAGACGGCCCCGCTTATTGGGGCATTCAAATCCTTTTGTATCAGTCCATAAAACCACTTGAGTGTCTATATCCACTTTATGATCGCAGGTAATGATATTTTGGTTCATGATCAATGAATTTGATGGGCGTTATGAATTATTTTCTGTCGTTCCACCCCAGTGTAGCTTTTTTCTTAATAACTGATAATAATTTTTCTCGGGCGCTTGAATAAGTTTTACTGGGATATCCGCTTTTTTTGCTTCAAGAATATCTCCTGACTTAATCGAATATCCTGTTTGCCCATCCAAGGTAATCCTTACATCTTCATCCACATTTCTTGTTGTTAACTGGACTTTAATAATAGACGAATCGGGTATCACTATAGGCCTGTTTGTCAAGGCAAAAGGACAAATAGGACTCAGCACCAAAGCGTGCATACTGGGGTGGATAATAGGTCCTCCCGCAGAAAGAGAATAAGCTGTGGAACCTGTTGGGGAAGCGATGATTAGTCCATCTGCTCTATAAGAAGTCATGTACTGGTCATCGACAAAAACTTTAAGGTTCAAGATTCTTGCTAGGGCACCTTTATTTATGACAATATCGTTGAGAACATTAAAGTCTTCTATATTTTTACCATTACGCAAAACACTTGCATTTAAAAGCATACGGTTTTCGATTTCACATTTTCTACCCAAAACTTTTTCTAATGTTGGGTATAGGTCTTCCATAGTTGTTTCAGTTAAAAATCCCAGGCTACCAAGATTGACGCCAAGAATAGGCACTTCATGGGGGTGAGCTATACCCGCGACATTAAGAAGGGTTCCATCACCACCTAAAACGATTATAAGATCGGTTTGGGCGGCTACCTCTTCCTTCGACAGGTGAGAGGTTTTGCCGATAAGATCGGCGGTATCGGGTTCTAAAAAAACCGTACAACTTTTGGATTCTAACCAGGCGGTGAGTTTGCTGACAATTTTTGCATCAACATTTGGTTTTTGTTTGCAAAAAATTCCAATTTTTTTCACGATAATGCCTCAGGCAATTTATAAAGACTTTGCTCCAATTTTATATGTCCGACTTAGCAAAGTTACCAAAAAAAAACAGATGCAGTTAGTTAAAAATATTGTTTAGGGAATGTAGCTAGACAGGTCTGTTGACAGGAGAAATTAAAGCTTGCCAAAATCTTCTGGTTTTATTTTATTCAACCAGTCTTGCCATTGTTTTTCGTCATCTGTATTTGTTGTTTCTGGATCAGGGAGATCTAAGCTTTTGGCAGCTTCAATAACTTTTTCTTCTACAAATATAGGTGACTTGGTCCTCAATGCCAGGGCAATTGCATCGGAAGGACGTGAGTCAATGGAGACCGTAATATCTCCACAGACAACAGAGATGACAGCATAAAACGTATTATCTTTTAATTCATTGACCAATATATGGTTTACGGTGGCTTTCATATTCTGAATCAGGTTTTTAAGAAGATCATGGGTCATGGGTCGGGGCGTGGAAATATTTTCAATTTCTAGAGCAATTGCGTTAGCCTCGAAATAGCCAACCCAAATAGGCAAGGCTTTTGCGCCTGTAGAATCTTTCAAAATAATTATGGGCATGTTAGTGAGCGGGTCTAATGTCAGCCCCTCAACTTTCATTTCAATCATGCTTAGCTCTAGGAAAGTGTGCGATCAATATCAGATATTTATATCCTACCGGATATGAAGACAAATTGAATTAAAGAAGATCAAAATTATAGCTGAACCTTTTTAATTTGTCCATTGACGGGTTTAATAGATGGTTTTATTTAAATTGATAATTAAATTTTAGTTGCTGAAAGCTATTTCTCTTCTTTTTGTTTCTTAAGAACTTTAAGCAGGGAATCCCGAATCCCTTCTGGAATTTCAACCTGGTTCAGGGTTTCTCGGCAAATCTCCGTTGACGATTTATAGGTGTTCAAAAATGAAATACAAGGAGGGCAATCTTCAAAATGCTCCTCAAGAGATTTTGTGGTTTCTGAATCTAGTTCACCTTCAAGATAATCATAGAGTAGGTCAAGGCATTCTTTACAACAAATCATTTTTCCGCCTTCCGCGATGAGAACTCTTCAAAATAGTTGGAAAGTTTTTTTCTTAAAAACAATCGTGCGCGATGTAGTCTTGACTTCACAGCAGGAACCGTTAAACCAAGAATCTCACCTGCTTTTTCGCTGGAGAATCCTTCTACATCTCGCAAAAGAAAAACTACTTTTTCTTTCTCAGGAAGAAGGTCTACAGCTTTATTAATGATAGCGCGAGTTTCTTTGGTAAATATTAACGATTCTGTGTTTTCTGACCAGTCCTGAATTTTTTCTTGCTGAAACCCGGCGCCATTAAACGAAGGCATCAATTCATCTATGGATATATTCGGTTCTTTCTTTTTACTACGTAGTTTCATATAGCTGGCGTTCACTGCGATCCGATAAACCCAACTGGAAAAAGCAGACTTTCCCTGAAACATATTAATCTTGCGAAATAGAGTCAGGAGGACTTCTTGAGTCACATCCTGCGCATCCATTTGATTGCGTGTTAAATTAAAACTTAGCCCATAAATCTTTTTTTGATAAATCTCAGCAATTTTGTCATAAGCCTCTAGGTCGCCATTTTGCAAATCGCGCACTAAGGACTCCTCAGTTTCTTTATCTTCTTTGGGCTGGGAGAAAGACATAATCAGCAATTCGGCATAAAATTATTAGAAAGAGAGCTTGTCCCTTTTTAGCGATGAACCGCCGTTAATTGTATTTAACCCATCGTGGTTAGGATGCGCATAATAGCAAAGCGATTCAATTTGAAGGTGCTACCGAGGTTAATTCTGAGGCATAATCGCAGATTAAAGCAATAGGGCGATCAAAACCGGATTTATTTCTGCTCCGTTTCTGTCGTCGTTGAGGAAACGGGGGTCTCGGCCGTATTGGCATTGTCTCCACCTTCAGCAGCCGGTTCTCCCTCTGTGATGGCGTTTTCTGCAGTATCAGCGACTTCTGGCAATTCTTCGTTTTCTTGTTCCGCATCCTTCATTGATTTTTTGAAGTTCCGGATGCTGTTTCCAAAGGCACTGCCAATTTCAGGAAGCTTACCTGCTCCGAAGATGATCATAATAATGACCAAAATGATCATTAATTCTGGAAAACCAATTCCCATCATAGCAAAAATCCCTTTATTTATTTGAGAAAAGGCCGATTATAACACTAAACCTTAACCATGCAAACCCAATTATTGGCTACAAAATTCAAGGTTTTATGATACAATTTCGCCATCGAGATTGTGTTTTTAACAACTTTAGGTATTAGGATACAATAAGTTATGAGATTTTTGTTGGCTGCTGTTGCAGCTTTTTTTCTGACCCTCTTCACTAATTTACCTTTTACTGATGCTGATACTTTTTCGAAGCGATTTGAAAAAGGTTCGCAAGATTTTGGTGCCCAAGTGGGGTGGGGTCATACCTTTGATCTGCCTCCTGGAAGAGATCGTAAAAACATAGGTTTCCTGTTTTTCTTTCCAAACTGGCAGCATAATGTTACAGGTTTAATGGGTGAGGGGTGGTATCGCGGCGCATTGTACTACCACGCCGAAGCTGGCTTTGCAAATGCAGTTGATCGCGGTGGTAACTGGCTATGGGGTTTCTCGCCTTTAATGGCTCAATATAAGTTTCTTAGTCCAAATAGAAAATGGGCCCCCAATATCCTTGCAGGTGCTGGTTTTTCATACGGCGATTGGAATGACTTGGCCACTCGCGAAATCGCAACTGCATTCGAATTTTTGCTGCATATCGGTGCGGGTTTAGAATTCTACAACCAAACCAATGCCTGGTCTCTTAACTACAGATTATTCCATGTTTCCAATGCCGGAATCGAGTTTCCCAATATTGGTCTCAACGCCCATGTCTTCAGCCTTGGCATGCGTTTCTAGTTCATGCTATCCACTGGCGTGGAAGGCAGATTTAAGACGTGTCATTATTTCCCCCCTTACTTTTGAGGGGAGTGAGTTTGGATGAGCACTAATGACTTTGAAAGATCTCCATCTACCATTCTTAAAAGGCTATTTGATTTTATTGAATATTTAGCCTTCAGACATTCGCTGCTCGTTGTTGTCGTTTCTCTAGTTCTAGCTGGATTTTCAATTTGGGTCACCAGTCAAAAACTGACCTTTAAAACTGGTCGGGGCGACCTTGTTTCTAAAGATTTGCCCTATGTCAAACTCTACAAAGACTACCGCAAACATTTTAAAGATCTTGAAGGTATGGTTATCGTTGCGGAAGGTGGAACAACGACACGAATGGCGCAATTTTCTGAAAACCTAGCCTCCAAACTAAAAAGCTATCCCGACCTTTTCTCGCAAGTCATTTATAAATTCGATACCAGCTATTTTCGTTCGCGCTTTTTGCTCTACCTCGATCCTGAAGATTTAAAAAACCTGAAAAAAAAACTCGAAGACAATCAGGATTTTATTGAAACCGTAAATGCCTCACCTGGGCTCAACCCTCTAATCAATCAGATCAATAAAGAAATCAGTTCTGGCATGGTCGACACATTGATGACCGATTTTCTAGGTGACGATGAAAATGATGAAGAAGAAAATAAAACAGATGAAAACGATTTAAAATTATTGATAAGAATCCTAGAAGAAATGAACCAGTCTCTGATAAAAAATTATCATTATCAATCGCCTTGGCAAGCACTTTTTAATTCTGACGAAGAATCGCTGAAAGATAAAGGTTATCTTGTTTCTAAAAACGAAAAACTACTTTTCATTCTGGCCGTACCAAACGAAGATGAAACAAGTTTTACTGGTTATAAAGATTCTGTTTATTTTGCGCGTGACCTAATCGCTGAAGTCAAAAAAGATTTTCCAGAAATTGAAGTTGGGTTAACCGGTGAGGATGTTATTTCCACTGATGAAATGGTCACCACACAAAAAGATGTCGAATTAGCATCGAAGATCGCACTCAGCGGAGTTTCTTTGTTATTCATTATTGCGTTTAGAGGCATAGTCAAACCACTGCTTGCAGTGTTCAGTCTGCTGGTGGCCTTGGCATGGTCTTTGGGTTTTACATCTTTGACCGTGGGACACCTGAACATTTTATCGGTGGTGTTCACTACAATTCTCATCGGGCTAGGTATTGATTTTGGTATCCATATTCTCGAACGGTATAAAGAAGAACGCCAATCTGGAACAGACATTCTGCTGTCGCTACACAAAACATTGCAAGGAACTGGGCAAGGAAATTTTTCAGGAGCTATCACAACTGCAATGGCTTTTGGTGCTATGGTGCTGACCGATTTCATTGGTATTGTTGAATTGGGGTGGATAGCTGGATGGGGAATTCTCTTTTGCATGATAGCGATGATATTATTACTGCCAGCGTTGGTGACTATTGAAGAGAAATGGCGAAAATCTAATTCGCCAAAATCTACAAAAAAACCTGTCAGTTCTAACATCAGAGGGCTAGATAAATTTTTTAACCATTACAACCTTATCATCATAGTTTGTAGCTCGCTGGTATTGGTGGCATCGCTTTCCCTTCGCAAAAACTTTTTCGACTACAATCTCTTGAATTTACAGGCTAGAGGCACTGAAGCTGTAAAATATGAAATGCGTATTTTAGAAAATGCAGGCCGGTCGGCATGGTCAGCCGCTTTTCTTGCTGATTCGTTAGAAGAAGTGCAGCAAAAAGAAAACAAACTGAAAAACCTGTTGACTGTAGAAAATGTAGAAAGCATAGCTGCAATGATCCCTGATAACCAGATACAAAATGCTGAGTTCGTGAAAGAGAACCTGGCGCCTATGCTTAGTGAGATTTTTGTTGAAGAAGAAAACGAGCCATTTTCACTCAAAGCCTTCAATAAAACTTTAAAACGCATCCGTTTTAAATTACAAGGACGGGAAGGAAAAGAGGATAAAGTTGTAAAAGCTGCAAGAGAGATTGATAATTTTTTTAAAAAGAATGAAACCCTAGAACCTGAATTAGTCGAGGCAAGCTTGGAAGGTTTCTCAAATAAACTTTTTGTCGATTATAGAAAGTTAATGGAAGACCTCAAACTGAATGCTGAAACGAGGTTTGTAGAAATTTCGGGTATTCCCAAAAGTTTGCGCGAACGCTATATCTCCGATCAAGGCAAATTTCTTATTACCGTATTCCCTAGTGTCGATATCTGGAACATTGAAAAACGCGAGCAATACTTAAAAGACCTTCGTTCGGTCGATTCTAACGTCACTGGAAGTGCCGTGCATATGTTCAAATCTACCAAGTTGATGACCGAAGGCTATATCAACGGCGGCATTTACGCCATGATAGCAATCGTTATTTATGTGTTTATTGTTTTTAGAAACTTACGTACAGTTTTCTTTATCCTGATTCCCGTTTTTGCAGGCTCTATTTGGACATTGGGAATTATGGATCTAGCGGGACTCAAACTTAATATGGCGAATTTGGTTATTTTACCGTTGATACTCGGAATCGGTGTCGTGAATGGGATCCATATTACCCACCGTTATAGAGAGGAGAAAGATAAAAATCAGGTTGTACTGAGTAAAAGTACTGGGCAGGCAGTAATACTCAGTTCTCTGACTACTATGATCGGGTTTGGCAGTATGATGGTGGCAGATCACTACGGCGTCTACAGTTTGGGACTTGTCTTATCCTTGGGGGTGTTTTGCTGTTTGATTGCTTCCATAACTTTTCTTCCAGCACTTCTAAAGCTCAGTACCGCAAAAAACTGGAAAGTGTAAACGCTTAACAAAACCCATAATTAGTCTCCGTCCGTTTGAGATTTATTGTTAGGTTTTCCTTTCTTTGCCAATTTGCCACCCCACTCAAGGGTATGATATTATTGCCCTGCTTACCTAATTGGATTCAAATTGGTGGACCTTTGAGAACCCTAAAGGGTGTTTTTGCATCTAAACCTTATATTTAAACTATTTACAGGTATTTTTAGGAAAAATTAAGCGAAAGTTTTATCATGGGGATTCAATTTACAAAGATGAGTGGCAGCGGCAACGATTTTATCATCATCGACAACCGTAAACCAATTATGGACGACTCGAAAAAAGTCGATTTCGTCAAGCGTGTCTGTGACAGAAAAATGTCTGTAGGCGCAGATGGTGTTATTTTTGTAGAAAGATCGGACAAAGCTGACATCAAATGGGATTTTTATAACGATGATGGTTCATCTGCAGAAATGTGTGGCAATGGTGGACGTTGTGTTGCGAGATATGCCGCAGAAAAGAAGATTACTTTAAATGAATTGACCCTTGAAACCGTTGCGGGAATTATTGCGGCAAAAGTAAATGGTGTTAATGTGCGGGTCAAGCTGACTTCCCCTGAAAATTTAAAGCAGGATATTGTTGCGGAGCTAAATGGCTTGCAATATAAAATCGATAGCCTCAATACTGGTGTACCTCACGCAATTATTTATTCTGATGATATTGAAAACGTGAATGTGAAAGAAGTTGGTAATGGTATTCGGTTCCATGAGGTGTTTGCACCTTCAGGAACCAATGTGAACTTTGTTGAAAAGGTGGGCGAGCATGATTTGAAAATTCGCACTTATGAACGCGGAGTGGAAGACGAAACTCTAGCCTGTGGAACGGGTACCGTAGCTTCGGCTTTACTTTCTTCGTATAAAAATTTAGTGAAGCCTCCCGTAAATGTTGAAACACGTGGGGGCGAGATTTTAAAAGTAGACTTTGACCCTTCTAATGAATCGGATGTTTTTCTAGAAGGGCTAACCCGAATTGCTTTTGAAGGTGTTCTTGAGGAGTATTAATAATCCTTTTGGTCAAGATAAATTATGTTTGAAGGCTCGTTTGTAGCAATTGTTACTCCGTTTAAAAATTGCAAGGTGGATGCTAAAGCTCTGAAAGAGCTCATTGATTTTCATATTGAGAATGGAACCAACGGTATTGTTCCTTGTGGAACCACGGGCGAATCAGCGACGTTGAGCCATCATGAACACGAAGAGGTAATTCGCATAGCTATAGAAACTTGTAGGGGTAGGGTGCCGGTGCTTGCGGGTACGGGTTCTAACGCTACGCACGAAGCTATCGAATTAACATTAAGCGCGCAAAAATTAGGAGCCGATGGAGCTTTGCTCATCACCCCCTACTATAACAAACCGACACAGCAAGGGTTGTACCAGCATTTTGCTGCTGTAGCAAAAGAGACTAGGCTGCCTATAA
>CAZMXD010000010.1:0-18475 GCA_964570185.1 uncultured Nitrospina sp.
TCTGCTGACGACCCGCAGTATCAATGATAACCACCTGACTCATCTTGTCCGTTGCATCATCCAAAGCTTTTTTACAAATTGCAATCGGATCTTTTTCTTCACCGCCTTCAAATACTGCTACACCAAGGTCACGACCAAGGACATGTAATTGCTCAATCGCAGCTGGACGGTATACATCCGCAGGCACCAGAAGGCAGCTTTTTCCTTTTTCTTTAAAGCGTTTTGCCAGTTTACCGACCGTCGTCGTTTTGCCAGAGCCCTGCAACCCGGCCATGAGGATTACAGTCGGAGGTTTAGTGGCAAACTGAATATCTTTAAACTCACCACCGATTAAAAATATCAATTCATCATTGATAATTTTTACCATCTGATGGCCTGGAGTCAGACTCTTTAAAACTTCCTGGCCTACTGCTTTTTCTCGAACCGGGGCGAGGAAATCTTTGATCACTGGAAGGCTCACATCGGCTTCTATTAGTGCAACACGAATTTCTCGCAATGCTTCATCAACATCTGCCTCTTTTAAAATCCCTCTGCCCTTTAATTTTTTATAGATGCCCTCAAGGCGATCCGATAAATTTTCAAACATGAAAAAACTGTATAAACCCTTAAAAATTCAGGAGAATCTTTGATTTGATTGAAAGTGATTTAGTATATAATAACCCCCCAACAAGAGCAATATTTAAAATCCTTATTAGTCATTTGAGCTGCCTTAACCTATGAAAAAGAAAGCAGTAGTACTTCTAAGCGGCGGTTTAGACTCCACGACCACGCTCGCAATTGCAAAAAAAGAAGGTTTTGAGGTCTATGCTCTCAGTTTCGATTACGGACAACGACATCGGATAGAACTGGAACAAGCCCAAAAAATTGCCAAAAACTTTAGCGTAATCGATCATCAATTAATAACTATAGATCTACGCCAGTTTGGCGGTTCCGCCCTGACTGATTCAATTGATGTCCCAATCCATCGTGAAGAAAAAATAATCAAAGAAGAAATCCCTATTACTTACGTTCCAGCACGTAACACAATTTTTCTTTCTTTTTGTCTTGCATATGCAGAAGTAAATAACGCACCACATATTTTTCTAGGGGTAAATGCGGTTGACTACAGCGGTTATCCCGACTGCCGTCCTGAGTTCATCGAGGCTTTTGAAAAACTGGCTAACTTGGCTACAAAAATCAGTGTGGAAAGAAAAGAAAAACTAAAAATACATACACCACTGATCCAACTAACAAAAGCCGAAATCATACTTAAAGGAATCGAATTAGGTGTCGATTATTCGTTGACCCACAGTTGCTATAAGCCGGAAAGGGGTAGCAAGGCCTGCGGCATCTGCGACAGTTGTCAACTTCGATTAAGAGGGTTTAAGGAAGCAGGCCTTGAAGACCCTGTGAATTATAATAACCCAGAAAACAAAAAATAAAATTCTCGCTCGAAAGATGAAAGGTGTAATTTGCCAAGAAATGTTACAACGTTCCTAAAGGGATTCTGCGCCGTCAACGAACAGAGTATCTCCATTAACAAATTGATTATCCATTAAATAGTCCAAGGCCTGCAGTATATTCTCAATTTCTCCATGTGTGCGAGTGGGAACCTTTTTAACAGCTTTTTTCAGATAATCTGGTGCTCCCCCCTGAGGCGGCAAGATAAGCCCTGGTGCGATACCATTAACACGAACCGTCTGCCCCCATTCTACGGCCGCAAGTTCAGTTAGATGTTTTAGTCCAACTTTACTCACCGAATACGAACCGAAAGTTGAAATATGTTTACGCACTCGTTCGTCAAGAATATTGACGATCATGCCTTTATTCACACTCCGCTTGAAATCTCGCATTAACAATAAGGGAGACATAAGGTTTAAATGCAGGGTATTAACCAAAGTTTCTATACGAGTTTCTTCCAGATTTTCTTGGATGAAATTAGCCGCTGAATTTATTAGCAATTCCACATCTTCGAAGTCGGCAAGTACTTTGGCAATGAATTGTTCTGCCTCATCAAGATTGGAAAGGTCACTCGGATAACCTCGGCAAGAAACACCTTTTGATTTTATTTCCTCAATCACGGTAGACGGTTCAGACTGGTGATAATGCAAGGCAATATTGAAACCTTTTCCTGCAAGGTGGAGGGCCATAGCCTTACCGATTCGGATGGCTGCGCCAGTTACGATTGCTGTCGGCATATATTTTTATGATTATGTTATACTGAAGTTGAGCTATCATTTAACTTCAAAAACCATATTAAATCCACCTAAATTCAGGGTGCTATCGGAATAAGAACAATGAATATTTTCGAGATTAAGAAAAGATCATGAACAAAAAAAAATGTGTGAATATTGCAGTACTAACCGTATCTGATACAAGAACAGAAGAAGATGACAGGTCAGGGCAATTGCTAGCAGACCGAATTACAGATGCAGGGCATCACCTTGCAGAAAAAAAAATTATAAAAGATGAAAAAGAATTGATTCAAGAACAATTAAAAAAATGGATCGACAGTCAAGAAGTGGATGTTGTGATAGCCACGGGTGGAACTGGTGTCACCGGCCGCGATATAACCCCCGAAGCTTTTGAAGAACTATATGACAAAGCTATTCCGGGCTTTGGAGAGTTGTTTCGGATGCTCAGTTATCAGAATATAAAAACCTCTACTCTCCAATCGCGATGTACTGGAGGCGTTACCAATGGTACTTTCCTTTTTGCACTACCAGGTTCTACCGGGGCTTGTAAAGATGGATGGGACCAGATCCTAATTCATCAACTCGATAGTACGCACAAACCCTGCAATCTAGTAGAACTCATGCCCCGTCTCCTCGAATAGTAGTGAGCTTTCGATGGCAATTGGTAAAAACCTGAAAGAATAAAACATATATCAAAAAGCTTCTGGGTTTAATAATCAAACCTTCTTTATTTGAATAAGCTTTCCGCCTCCTGAAAACGAGAATTAAGAAGGTGTGGTTTTTCTTCGCTGCGAAAACAGGATTACTATGCAAAATTATAAATTTGAGGTGGATGAAACATCAAATAAAAAACGCCTCGATGTGTTTCTTTCGGAATGCCTACCACACATAAGCCGCTCTCGATTAAAGAAGTTAATAGATGATGACAAAGTAATGGTCAATTCAAAATTCCGCCCTGCAGGATATAAAATTCGAACCAAGGAAAAGGTTGAGGTTGAAATTCCCCCTGTTGAGACTCTCAAAACCGCTTCCGAAAATATTCCTTTAAATATTATTTTTGAAGATGAACATATGTTGGCAATAAACAAATCCCCTGGAATGGTAGTCCATCCAGCACCAGGTCATTTTACAGGAACCCTTGTTAACGCTCTGCTTCACTATTGTAATGACTTATCTGGTATAGGTGGTGCGGAGCGACCCGGTATTGTTCATCGGTTGGATAAAGAAACATCTGGACTAGTATTGGTAGCAAAAACGGAAGCCGCGCACAAAGTTTTAGCCCTTCAATTTAAAAAACGCGAAATCGAAAAAGAATATTTGGCGTTTGTAATGGGAAATGTAAAAAAAGATAAAGGTTCGATTGAGTCGCTAATAGGTAGACACAAAACGGATCGCAAAAAGATGGTTGCTGGAAGAAATGAGGGGCGCCCAGCCTGCACGCATTATGAAGTTTTGCAACACTTTAAACATTTTACTTATCTTAAATTACGGCCAGAAACAGGTAGAACCCATCAGATTCGCGTACATCTGGCGTCCATGAACCATCCGATTATTGGTGACAAACTATATGGAGGAAAAAACCCTAAGTCGAATACCATAAAAATGGATAGACATGCCCTTCACGCTCGCCATCTTGAGTTAAAACATCCTATAATAGAGAAATCATTGTCTCTTTCTGCTCCGCTCCCTTTTGACATGGCAAACATCCTTAAATCTCAAACATAATGATTTCGTGAAATACCTTGACCCCCCTCTCCGCCAGTTCGAATAAAGGTTACATTTTCAACAATAAAGTAAGTACAAAGTTGTGAATAAAGTGTGGAAAAACTCATAAAGGTTTAGTGCCTTAAAATAAGATATACATAAAGAAAAAATAACAGGTATCTCAAGAAGTTTATAACTATTTAATTTTCAATGGTTTTTAAATTTAAAATTAAAGATCAAGTTTTTTGTTGGCGATATTATTGTTAAAATATCTTTTTCCACATTTTCTGTTATGATACCACCTATTTCAGGCTAGAAATAAAGGGGAAATAAGGTATCAATTTCTTGGCAGTCCAAGAGCCCTAATTTAAAGGTTCAAATTGGACAAGTTGTTTTCTGTTGATCAAATTTTTTCTAATAACCTTAATTCATAGGGCTTAAAGCTTGTTGAAATTTTGACGCATGTTTTTTCCCCTACATTATTAGTTAAATATAATTTTTAAATTATTTACAGCGTTTTATTCTGAATTTTAGGCAGTTCATCGACTACCTAATTTCAGGTAATGATCTTAGACCTTATAACAGGCTTATATGACACTTTATAGCCCTGTACATTCGCATTGACCTACTAGGAAAGGCTATCAAAGAGGCTATATTTGAAATTATTTTTTTTTCACAAGGATTGTTAACAAGCTGTGGAAAAAGTTGGGAAAAAGGTTCTCAGAGACCATTAATAAGGACTTTGAGGTTTACCGATTATAAAGTATGCAATTAAAAAAAACATTGATAAATAAAGGTTTAAAATTCCCTCTTAATACCTTCCGAATAAGAACCTATTAAAAGTATGAACCCTTTTGATTTAAGAAATAACAAGCTATAAATTTTTCTATACTCAGAAAAACGACCATCAAGCTAAAACATAAAATCTAATCCTTTAACCAATCTATTTAAAATGGTTAAATTGATTTATGTATTAAGCACAACATTTTTTATATTTTTTGCCGCTACCGCAAGGGCAAGGATCATTGCGACCAACTTTGGCTTCACTGCGAATGAATGTCTTAGGTTTTTTTGCGGTCGTTGTAGGAACCGGGGGTAGAATGGATTCTTTTCTACTATAAACCCATCGCCCATTAACTTTATAAAATTGCGAAGACTCGCGCAAGGTCTGCAAGGCTCCATCTTTTTCATAATGTGCAATAAAGTCAACTTGCCCTTCGCTATCTTGCCTCCTTCCTTTGCTGGTACTAAGAATTTCCAGTTTTTTCCAATGGGCACTAGGATCTATTAAAGCAGATTCCAACTTTGCCATTTCTGTTTTTTCTTCTGGATGGCTTGTTAAAACCAAATATTGCCAATTATTTTCTGAAAACGCAGTGTACCGAGACCGCATCAAATCTTCCGCGGTATCTGCAAAGCCAGTCCCTCGAATCAAGGGCCCGCAACAATCTGTGTATGGAAAATTAGAACCACATGGGCAATCTTTCATTTAGTTTATTCCTGCAAAATGATTATAACCCCTTCACCACATTCCACACCTTACTGTTGTAGGGTCAAAATTAAAGATCGGAAAACTTTTAAAACCTGCAAAATTCTACTACGGATAAAATTTTTATAAAACTTATTTAGTCGCCGAAAAACATTGGGGTGAGGGGCGGGGGAAGAAATATCTTGTGTCTTTAGTGGAAAGATATAAAAACCGCTATCGATCTAATTATATTCAATCGACAAATGAGCTAATGCCAAATAAATGTATTTCAGGAAAGGATTTTATTGGTTAACAGCATCCACCTTCTGTCAGTTATTAATAAATTCTTAAAGACTTTTTCTTTTAAAAGGGAAAGCGGGACGCTGCCCTTTGCGTTCTGCTAATCGAATATTTTGTTTTTTTTGTTCTTCTTTTTTTATTTTTTCGTTTTCTTCAAAATTTTCATCCGATTTTTTTTTTGTATCCTCGTTTTTCATATTTTCCTCCTAATTTCAAGATAACTTAAATCCCCAAAAATCACAACGTTTACCCAAACTGCTTTTTAAGGCAAAACAACTAAATATTTATCAATAAGTTGTGTTAAATTATCCTTATGATTGATCGTCGTTTGGTATCCAACTTTAATTGGTTTTTCTTCCTAGCTATCCTTGCAGTATCTATGATCGGAATAGTCACGATCTATAGCGCAAACCATGCGCGCCCAGAGGAATTTTTTCGTGGACTCTACATCAAACAAATTTACTGGATCGTATATGGCCTTATTGCCATGCTGTTCGCTTTGATATTGGATTATCGCTGGTTCAGTCGCTATGCCTTTCTAATTTATACATTAACCCTTGTTGGACTGGTTTATGTTTTAGCCAATGGGATTGCGGTATCGGGTTCCAAACGTTGGATCTATATTGGTCCAATCAGCATTCAAGTCTCAGAGTTTGCCAAAATAGCCATTATCATTGTCCTCGCAAAATTTTTTGAGTCGGAAAAAATTTCTGGTCAGTACACCTTGCGGGATTTGGTCGTCCCTGCCATTTTAACTGCAACATTAGGAGGATTGATCTGTGTCCAACCAGATCTGGGAACGACCATGATGATTTTTTTTATCTTCCTTGCATTCATTGTGGCTATTGAAATAAATCGGATGACATTAATCAAACTATTCATATGCGGGCTTGCGTCTGCACCAGCGCTGTGGTTATTTCTTAAGGATTACCAAAAAGCAAGAGTAAGGACTCTGTTTAATCCTGATTTGGATCCCTTGGGAGCAGGCTATCACTCCATACAATCGAAAATAGCCATTGGATCTGGAGGGTTTTGGGGCAAAGGATTGTTTGCTGGTACCCAGAGTCGACTCAACTTCCTCCCTGAAAAGCATACGGACTTTATTTTTTCTGTTTTTGCAGAGGAAACTGGATTTTTTGGGGTGATCCTTCTAATTTCTTTATTTATCTTTATTATTTTAAAAGGATTGAATATCGCCTTTCGTGCCGCAGACCGGTTTGGGTTTCTCCTATCCTTGGGTCTCATTATTTCTATAGCTTTTTATATCATTTTTAATATCGGAATGACTGTGGGAATTTTCCCCATTACCGGTATTCCCCTGCCTTTTGTGAGTTACGGTGGTTCATCACTTATAACAAATTATTTTGCTGTTGGATTACTACTAAACGTAGAAATGAGACGTACACTCCACTAAATAATTACCAACTAAGTTACGATAAGTTTTATAAAGCGATACGTGTTATAATTCAAATTAATACGTGTACAGGAAAAGCATATGTCTTCTGAAATTTTTATCAATTCAAACCAGCGAGAAATTAGGGTTGCGCTGATGGAAAGTAACCTTTTGGTTGAATTGTTTATTGAGCACAAATCTCATAAAGGAATTGTCGGAAATATTTACAAGGGCAAAGTGACCAAAATTCTTCCTGGAATGCAAGTAGCCTTTGTAGACATTGGTCTCGATAAGGCGGGGTTTCTATATGTTGGGGATATTGATGTCATAGATATGCTTGGTCTGGAAGGTCCCTTGGAACCGCCCCCTCCCCTTGTAGAAGAAGATAAAGACCATCCATTTGAAGGAAAACCCGGCCGTCCAAATCATGACATAAAAATTCAGGATATTCTCAAGGAAGGCCAGGAGATTCTTGTCCAGGTTGCAAAAAACCCTCTAGGGACAAAAGGAGCTCGCATTACTAATTACATCACGCTTCCGGGTCGGCATCTGGTATATATGCCAACAGTTAATCATATTAGTGTTTCCAGGAGAATCGAAGATGAAAACGAGAAAGAGCGTTTGAAAAGACTTGTCAGCGAGGTTGGAAATAATGGGGAAGGATATATTGTGCGTACTGCGGGTCAGGATGCAGAGAAATCAGATTTTAAATCAGATGTTAACTTTCTCCATCGACTTTGGGAAAACCTGAAAAAAAATTCCGAAGGTGTCAGCGGGCCTCATCTTATATACGAAGACCTCAACCTAATATTTAGGTCCATCCGCGATCTTTTTAGTAATGACACTGAACGATTGGTCATAGACTCCAAATCTGACTTCAACAAATGCGTTGAGTTTTGCTCCAGTTATATGCCGCACTTATCTAATAAAATTGAATTGTACAAAGATCCTATGCCGATTTTCGAACATTATGGTGTTGAACCAGATATTAATCGTGCGTTAGACCGTACCATCTGGTTAAAATCTGGAGGCTACATCATTATTGATCAAACAGAAGCTCTGGTTGCCATAGATGTTAATACTGGGAAATTTGTTGGGCACAGTGACCCCGAAGACACTATTCTTCAAACCAATCTCGAAGCCTTAAAGGAAGTAGTCTACCAATTGCGTCTAAGAAATATTGGCGGCATTATTATTGTGGATTTCATTGATATGGCGAATGAAGAAAGTAAAGAGATTGTTTCAAATGCCTTGAAACAAGCTTTAAAAAGTGACCGTTCACGTACCCGTATCCTGAAAATTTCTGAACTGGGCTTGGTAGAAATGACACGCAAAAGAGTACGTGAAAGTTTGGTCCAGACTTTATGCGATCCATGCGATTACTGTGAGGGGAAAGGCTATATTAAAAGTCCTTCAACTGTCTGTTATGAAATCATCCGCGAAATACAACGCAGAGGCACTGACAATATAAGCAACAAAAAAATTGACATAAAAGTACATCCAATCATTTACGATATGCTGTTTGAAGAAGATAGCGGCCTTCTTGAAGAAATGGAAAAACAAAACAACCTTGAGATAAATTTTAATGTAAATCCAAAACTACATCGTGAAAAATACTATATAGAATCCTCATGAAACTAATTGGACATCAAAAAGCTACTAATCGCTTTCGCATCTTCATTATTGGAATGTTTCTCGCAATATTTTGGTCTGGATGTGGAAGCGTGGGAAAAAACTTCGACGAATCACTTTATAAAAAAATTGTCAAAGGAACGACCAACAAAAATGATATCCAAGCGATGTTTGGTGACCCTTTTAAAAAAGGAATCCAAAATGGGTATCCTGTTTGGACCTACGAATATAACTATGTAAACTCCTTTGGTAAGGATATCATCAAGGATATGACTATTGTTTTCTATAGAAACGGCTTTGTTAAATCCCACCAATTAATGACAAATTCCCCGGAGTAATCACCCTCTACCTGATGTTAGGCTTCACTGAAACACAATCTCGCACCCTCCATTTAACTTGGATTGCATTTTTTCTAACATTTGTTGTGTGGTTTAACATGGCACCCTTCAATACTACAATCATGCATCAATTAGGCTTGAAAGCAGCAGAAATTAATATTTTAATGATTTGTAACGTCGCCTTGACTATTCCGGCCCGTATTTTCATTGGATCATTAACAGATCAATATGGCCCACAAAAAGTTTTTAGTGGCCTGCTACTTTTTGCTGGTCTGGTTTGCTTGGCTTTTTCCATTTCCAAAAGTTTTGAGAGTCTGCTGATTAATCGCCTTTTAATGGGAATTGTTGGAGGCGGATTTGTGGTAGGCATAAAAATGATCGCAGAGTGGTTTCCAAATAACAAAATGGGAATAGCTCAGGGCATCTATGCTGGTTGGGGGAATTTTGGTGCTGCCGCAGCAGCATTCTCACTTCCTCTTATTGCGATACCATTCTCTATAGAAATAGGGTGGAGAATTGCTACCGCATTTTCAGGCATCCTTTGTATTATTTGGGCTTTTGTTTATTTTCGATTTTGTCCAGATATTCTGAAAACAAACCAGAACAAAATAGATATTCACGGAACCATCGAAGTTCATTCAAAAAAAGATTTAGTTTTACAATCTATCCTATTATTTCCCATATACGCAAGTTTGATGCTTTTCGTATGGAAACTTACAGGGCATCCCTTAAATTTGATTTCCTTGCCAATATCATGGATGTTAATAGCAGGGTTATCTGGAATTTTTATTAGTAACCTGGTTCAATGTTGGAAATATAATTTGCCACAAATAGAAAAATCGGATTCCGAAACAAACATATATCCGTTTAGTCAAATTGCTATTTTAAGTCTTGTTTATTCTCTTACCTTTGGTTCCGAGTTGGCCGTTGTTTCAATTTTTCCGCAGTTTCTTGAAACGACTTTCTCAATTTCCGTAGAACTGGCAGGAGTGCTAGGTGCCAGTTATGCTTTTATGAATCTGGTAGCCCGCCCTGGCGGAGGCTGGATTTCGGATCGTTTTGGCCGCAGAGGAACTCTCTCCCTTTTAGTTTTAGGAGGACTGGTCAGCCACTGGTTGATTGGAGATATAAATTCAAACTGGCAGCTATCTAGCGCAATTGCGCTTTCTCTAATCGGCTCAATCTTTTTTAAAGCAGGCAATGGCGCTTGTTTCGCAGCGGTTCCTTTAATAAACAATAATTTAACAGGTAAAATGGCAGGCTTAGCGGGAGCCTATGGGAGTATTGGAGCAGTATGTTTTCTTACTCTGTATAGTTTCGTATCACCGCAAGAGTTTTTTAAAATTATCGCCGCTTACGCTTTTCTGGTATTCTTGTCGCTGTTTTTTCTTAAACCCTTCCGGGAAACATCACTCTAATATATAGGAAGAAAAATTTTTATGGGATTCACCTGTGGCCTGGTTGGCCTTCCTAATGCTGGAAAATCAACTCTATTTGGCGCATTGACACGGACCAAAGCTCAAGCGGGTAATTACGCTTTTACCACTATTGAACCTAACAGTGGCATTGTTTCGATTCCCGATAAGCGTCTTGAAATCATTACTTCGTACATCAAAACTCAAAAAATCGTACCCACTACTATGGAATTCGTCGACATTGCGGGTTTAATTAAAGGCGCTTCTAAGGGCGAAGGTTTGGGAAATAAATTTCTTGGTCACATCCGTGAAGTGGATGCCATTGCGCATGTAGTTCGCTGTTTTGAAGATGGCAATGTCCCGCATGTCAGTAATACCATAGATCCTGTATCGGATATTGATACCATCAATACCGAACTCATGATTGCCGACATGGAAAGTTTGGAACGGAGAAAAACGAAAATAGAAAAACTTGCCAAATCAGGGGACAAAGAGGCGCGCTTGCAAATGGAAGTGATTAAAGAACTGATTCACATAATTAACGAAGGTCGCCCCGTCAGATCTGTCGACGGTCTTTCAGATGAAGCACAAAAATTTGTGCAGAGCCTGACTCTTTTAAGCGCAAAACCAGTTCTTTATATCTGCAATATGATGGATCCGGGAGATACAGAAAGTGGCCTGGTGCTTAAAGTAAAAGAAATTGCCAAGCAAGATGGCTCAGCAGTCGTAGCCCTTGCTGGAAAAATTGAAAGCGAAATAATGGAAATGGATGACCCCAAGGAACAACAAATGTTCATGCAGGAAATGGGACTCACTAAAACAGGACTCGATCGGATGATAGCCACCGGCTATGGGTTACTCGAATTATCCACTTTCTTTACAGCAGGAGAAAAAGAAACTCGGGCATGGACGATCCCAAAAAACTCAAAAGCTCCGCAGGCCGCAGGAGCAATCCATTCGGACTTTGAAAAAGGTTTTATCCGTGCAGAAGTGTATCGTCTTGAAGACCTGGAAAAATATAAAACCGAAGTAGGTATAAAAGAGGCGGGAAAACTTAGAGTCGAAGGCAAAGAATACATTGTCCAAGATGGAGACATCATACATTTTCGATTTAATGTCTAATTCTTACTGACCCCATGCTGGAACAATACAACGTGGAGGTTTATCCTGTAAAACGTCCAGAACGTTATCTATAACCAGATCAGCCATTTTATTTCTGGTCGCATAGCTAGCACTGCCAATATGAGGTAGCAGCATTAGGTTTTGCAATTCCGTCATGCCCTCTGTTAATTCTGGTTCGTTTTCATAAACATCCAAAGCAGCCCCTGCAATCCTTTTTTCTTTTAAAGCTTCAACTAAAGCCTGATCATCGACCACTTTCCCACGCGCCGTATGAATAAAATAAGCGGTAGGTTTCATTATTGACAATTGGTCACGGCCAATCATAAAATTTGTTTGATCTGTCAGCGGTACATGAACTGTGACAAAATCGGATTGTCGCAGTAATTCTTTCAACCCTACAAATTCTGCATTAAGTTCCTTTTCTTTTCCCACTGCCATTCGGTTCCGATTGCAATAGAGAACTTTCATATTGAATCCAGCCGCCCTTCTTGCTACTGCAGAGCCTATCTCGCCGCAACCTATCACTCCCAGAGTTTTTCCATGTATATCTCCTCCCAGATACATATTCGCTGACCATCCTTTGAACTGATTTTTGCGGGTAAACCGGTCTGCCGGAACAATATTTCGTGCCACTCCTAGGATCATTGACCAGGTCAAGTCTGCCGTTGTCTCATGCAATACACCGGGTGTATTAGTAACCCAGATTCTCTTTCTTGCAGCATAATCCACATCAATATTGTTAAATCCCGCCCCATAATTAGCAATAAGCTTTAAATTTGAGGCCTTATCTATAATGGCCGAATCAATTTTGTCCGATAAGTACGTAATCATGATAAAGCTTTCGGAGGCAATTTTTGCTAATACCGAAGCGGAGGGAGAGTTTTCAGTCTGATTCGTTCTCAAATCACAATAGGGGTTTAGCTTTTCTAACGCTTTTTCAGGGAATAAATTGGTAACCGTGACGACAGGCTTCACCCTAAACCGTCCTTTCGAAAAATTCTGTGGTAAAATAAGAGTCTGATTTTAAAGGAAAAAATCGTTAAATCCCATGAAAATTTTATTCCTCGTCCCACCCGAAACTATTTCTCTTGAATCTTCCGTACCAAAAGCACTGGAAGGAGGCAAAGGCTATTATCCCAAGTTAGGGCTGCTCTATGTTGCGGCATATTATGAGCGCAAAACTGGCAATCGACCAGTATTTATAGATTGCCCTCCGGAAAATGTCTCACAAGAAGAATTATCCCGGCGTGTTAAAGAGATTCAACCGGATATGGTCGCCATGAGTATCATGACCTTTAACCTTTTGGATGCCCTGCACACCGCTCGCATTCTAAAGCGGGATCATCCCTGCTTAAAGGTTTGCCTGGGCGGACCCCATGTAAACCTATATCCAAAAGAAACATTACACCAACCTGAAATAGATTATGTGGTTTTTGGTGAAGGTGAAAAAATTTTTTCCCGCCTGATCCAAGCATTGGAAAACGACGATACTCTAAAATCTATTAAGGGGCTTGGTTGGAAAGAGGACGGTGAAGAGCATATCAACCCTGCTGAAACAGAATTACTCGACCTAAACGAACTTCCTTTCCCGGCACGCCATCTGGTGGATGTTAGCAGTTACAAACATATCATTGGCGAGGGCAGACAATTTTTCACGATTCAAGCAACACGCGGTTGCCCGGCGGCTTGCTCGTTTTGCGATATCCGAAAAACCAAGTTTCGCATCCGAAGTCCCGAAAGCGTGGTAAATGAAATCGAGCAACTTGTAGAGATGGGAGTGGACGATTTGTTTTTTGTAGATGACACTATTACCATCGACAAAAAAAATGTTTTAGAAATTTGCGATCTTATAGGGAAACGTAAAATAAAAATTCATTTCAAAATCTCCGCACGTGTCGATACTATTAATAAAGAAGTTATTGCGGCACTAAAAAAAGCAGGCTGTTATCGAATACACTATGGAATCGAATCGGCCAGCCCCAAACATCTAAAATACTTGCAAAAGGGGCAGACCCCTGAAAAAGTAGAGCGTGCCTGTAAAATGACACGTGATGCCGGGATAGGCTTTTTCGCTTACATGATGATTGGTATCCCTCATGAAACAAAAGAAGAAATGTTTGAAACCGTAGATTTCGCAAAAAGTTTAAAACCTGATTACGCGCAATTCTCAATCTGTACTCCTTATCCAAAAGTCGAACTTTATTATCAAATGCTACAAGAGGGAATCGTTCCAGAAGATTATTGGCAAGAATTCGCAGAAAACCCGAGTGCCGATTTCAAAATTAAATTCTGGAATAAGGATTTTAGCGAAGAAGAATTACGTGACCTTCAAGATGAATGCCATGCCCGATTCTATCGTAGCCCTACCTATTTGATGAAGCAGGTGACCAAACTAAGATCATGGTCCGACTTCACAGCCAAAGCACGAATGGGAACCCGTATCCTCACTAACCGCTTGGGTATATAAAAGCTAAAGCGAGTAATTTTTTGTTTAAATAATAGGATTACGCTTTTATAATTATTTACCTGGAAAACAAATTCCACATACATGGAATTAAAAATCTATAGTGGGCTGGCCTTATAATTACGAATACAAAATGTTAAAAGTTAACGAAATATATTTGAGTGTTCAGGGAGAATCCTCCTACACGGGGTTGCCTTGTGTGTTTATCCGACTCACAGGTTGCAACCTTCGTTGCGAATGGTGTGATACAGCTTATGCATTTTATGAAGGAAAAAGTATGAGCATCGATGAAATAGTCGGTAAGGTTAAAAAGTTTGGGGTTAAGCTTGTTGAAATTACCGGCGGGGAACCCTTAATGCAGGAGAATGTCTACCCCTTGATGAACAGGCTAATTGGAAAAGGGTTCCAGGTTATGCTTGAAACTGGCGGATCATTATCATTGGAAAAAGTACCTCGCGATATAATTAAAATTATGGATATCAAATGTCCAGGAAGCGGCGAACATAAAAATAATAACCTTGATAATTTAAAATTTCTTGAACCAAAAGATGAAGTTAAATTTGTAATCCTCAATAGAGATGATTACGAATGGTGTCGTGACCTAGTTTGCAAATATAAGATCAACAAAATTGCTCATATTCTTTTTTCTCCTGTTTATGACAAATTGGAACTCAAAGAAATGGTTAAATGGATTCTCGAAGATCAACTTCCGGTACGTTTGCAAACTCAACTGCATAAGATAATTTGGGATAAAAATACCATAGGTGTCTAAAAAACGTATAACAAGCTTTTAACAATTGATACTAGAGTGCTGATTAATATCAAGCTATTCCTGTTTAATTTTTAATACTTCATATAGGAATAGATTTTGTCTCCCGCGATGATTCAACCAAATAGGATCAAAACCTTACAATCCCGGCTATTAAATTGGTATCAAAAAGTAAAGCGCGATATGCCCTGGCGCAAAAGCCGTGATCCTTATAGGATTCTTGTTTCAGAATTTATGCTCCAACAAACACAAGTTAAAACTGTTATTCCTTACTATAAAAAGTGGATTAAGTCCTACCCAACAATTAAAAAGTTGGCTGCCGCCAGCGAATCGAATGTTTTAAAACATTGGGAAGGCTTGGGATATTATTCTCGTGCTCGAAATCTGAGGAATTCTGCCATTCAAATTCAGAGAAACTATACTGGGAAAGTTCCTGATGTATTAGAAGAGATTCAAAAACTTCCGGGTGTAGGACGCTATACTGCAGGGGCTGTTTTAAGCATTGCATATGACAAAAAAGTTCCGGTACTCGATGGAAATGTTAAACGCGTATTATCGCGATTGTTTTTGTTACGGGAAAATGGAACCTATAAAAAATCAGAAAATAAATTGTGGGGTGCTATGGAAACCTTGCTTCCTGAAAAAGGTTGCGGGGATTTCAATCAAGCTTTCATGGAACTGGGAGCAACAATCTGTCTTCCAAAGAACCCCTCCTGCGATGACTGCCCCATAAAAAGCTTTTGCCAAGCAAAGAAAAAAGAAAGACAGCATCAATTTCCCCCAAAAAAAACGGTTTCTAAAATCTCTTCTATACAAGTAAGCGCAGCTGTTATTTTTAATAAAGGTCGCATTTACATTCAAAAGCGTAAAGCAGGAGGCCTGCTGGGAGGGCTTTGGGAGTTTCCCGGAGGTAAAGTTGAATCTGGCGAAACAGAAAAAGAGTGTCTCAGAAGAGAAATCAAAGAAGAACTTGGATTAAGGATTCGTATTGGCAAAAAGATTATGACCCACCAGCATAGTTATACCCGTTTTCGAGTCACCCTCAACGTATTTAATTGTCATATTCATTCTGGAACTCTTTCCCCTTCTGCCTGTGATGAATGGAAATGGGCAAACCCAAAAGAACTTGATCAATTCCCCTTCCCCGCCGCAAATGTTAAAGTAATAAAATTACTCAATAAAAACTTCTTCAAAAAATGACCTCTGGGAATAAAGCAATTTCCACTGGTGCTGCCGCAAACGTTTTTTTCCTGAATAAAATTTATTACAATAGTAATCGCAGGCAACATCACAAGTTGACAGGGTAGAAGTCTTTCGAGATTTAAGTTTGGAACTCAGAAAATTTGTTTAATCCTCTACGGACATTTTTTTAAGAGTATCCCCTTCCCATTCATACTTTAATTTGGACCTTCCCTTATACAAACCTTTTTGAAATGCGTGACCATAAATTAAAGGCAAAGAAACACTGGGTTCGACGAATGCCATACTGTGGTTCGCCTTTTTATTAATTTTGCCCCAAGATTGCGCTTCACCCAAGGTACTGCCGCTCAGCCCCCCCCAATGCGGAGAATCAGTAGTCACTTGCACGGCATATTTATGTCCCCCAGTATCCTCACCAAAAATATAGGCCATTACAATAGAATCGTTTATATAATTTTTGGGTACGCCGCCGGCCACATAAAACCCTGAGGTCCGCGATGATTTAACGACGATCTGGGTAAGTTCATAGTTGTCACGAACGGAATCGATCGTAATGGGTTGGCGACCTTCCCTGCGGCTATTGTAATAATGTTCGGTTAGCCCAATTCCTATACTTGAATCATTGAGGGCAGGACAAAAAATTGGAATATTATTCTTTCGGGCCATTACTAAAATAGATTCTTCATCATCGATAGTTTCTGAAAGAAGAGAAATGAATTCTCGACTTGAATAATTTCTCGGTTCCAGCTTATCTGCAAACTTACCTATTAACGTATCATCCTCACAAAAGAGTTCCTCGTCGACATACGTATCATAAATGCGGTTGATGAATAGTTCGCGAAGTTTTGTGTCATCGGCTGTAGGACTCCCGTAGTAATGGCCCCCACCAAGGGCATTGTAATAATCCTGATAGAGAACAGCTCCGGTGGATACAATGACATCGACCATATTGTAATGGACCATGTCTCGGATCACCTTCCTTAATCCCGCAGCAATCAGCGGCCCTGCCAAACCTAACATGATTGTAGGGCGTTCTTTATCCTGCAACATTTTTCCAAAAATCTGCGCACATTGACCAAGGTTGCGCGCCTGAATAGAGGCTGACTGAAAAGATTCGACTAGATCCCCAACATCATTAATACTTTCGAAATCAACGGGAGAAATCCGTTCACTAAGAATATGCTTTTTCTCTTTTTGTTTCCCATCATCAAGAGGTCCTGGAATCAGGGAATCCTTATAAGCCATGAGCCGCTCCATTACAATTTAACGCTTAAAAAATTGTTATTTTAATGTCGGGAACACAAGTCCTTCGAATGGTTTTTAGTGTCAACATTTTCAATGCTCTCTATAATTTTCCCTTCTTCATCGATCACATAGCTGATCCTGGATGCGTATTGATCCTCTTTATTTTTTACAGCTTGATAGGCCAATGCTATCTCCCTGTTCACGTCACAAAGCAAAGGATAGGGAAAAGAAAATTTTTCAGCAAATGCCTTGTTATCACTTTCATTATCTAAACTAACACCAAAAATTTGAATACCTTTATCCTCAAAGGTTTTAAAATCATCGCGAAAACCTTGCCCCTCCATTGTGCAACCTGGTGTATCTGCTTTGGGATAAAACCAGAGAATAATTTTTTTACCTCGATAATCTTTCAATTGAATGGCATTACCATTATGGTCGTTGACTGAAAACTCAGGTGCATCTGCTCCAAGTTGTAACATTACAATTCTCCTAACTAAAAGGGGGTTTTTGGACTGATTTTTAAATTAGATGTTTTTTGGATTATTAAAAGAACCAATATTTAATTATAAACTTCTTAGGTTTTGGAAATATAGTTTTCACTCAATTCTAGATCTTCGGGCCTGGTAATTTTTATATTTTTTTCCGAACCTTCTATCACTTTCACAGGCGCCCCTAAATGTTCTATCAAAGTACCCTCATCGGTTCCATAAAAATTTTCTGAATTAGCTTTTTTAAAAGCTTGCTTTAAAATCTTATATTGAAAAGCTTGCGGGGTTTGCACTCTCCATAAATTTTCTCGTTCCACCGTTTCTGACACTAGATCGGAAGCATCCACCCTTTTTATAGTATCGTGTACTGGAATTGCTGTAATAGCTGCCCCAAACTCTCTTGCTGCACTAATAGTTTCTCGAATCATCTTATGCGACAAAAAAGGGCGCACCCCATCATGCACCAATACAATTTCTGATTCCTGTGAAACCTCACAAAACCCATTATAGACAGAGTCTTGCCTCCTCACACCACCTACTACCACTTTTGTAACTATTTCTGGTTTTCCCAACCAATGATTACAAGCATTGTCATATTCTTTTTTTGGTACCACGAGAATCAATTCAGAAATCAATCCTGACTCTTGCAGAGCTTTAAGTGTGTAATAGAGGACCGGTTTACCATTCAAATGCTGAAATTGTTTTGGAACCGTTCCGCCCATACGAGTTCCAAGACCTCCAGCAGGTACAGCAGCGCAAACAC
>CAZMXD010000011.1:0-18010 GCA_964570185.1 uncultured Nitrospina sp.
TCCGGCATTCCCCTGGTTCCTAGGGAGTGTTACTCGGACGAACCATTTTTACACCTTGTTCCAAATCTGCTAAGTCTTTTAAATTAAAATAATTTTCTTTTTGTCCCAGGCCAAAATACCAAGCGTGGTCTAGGCCTCGTTCTTCACCGGTCCAGATATAGTAACTCCCTCCTCCTTGAAACTCGTTGGGCAGACCCAGAGTTTCATCATCTTTGCTTTTTATGGTTCCTGAGACTTGCCACAGATTATTTAATTCATTCAGGGAGGGTAAACGCCAATTATCAAATCCGGCAAACTTTTCCGAATTTTTCAAAGTGATGTATTCAAGAGCATCGTACCAGTTCAGTCCATTTTTAACATCGTGGTAGGAATCGCCTTTTTGCCAGACCAAACCAGTACTTTTATCTGTAACCGTGCCATTATTATTATCAATAAAGGTTCCAGCCCAAATTGAATTGGCAAAATAAAACAATACAAAAAAGATAGAATAGAAAAAACAAGCTTTCGCCAAGATCAAAACCTCCCCGTTTATTTGTTTTGATTAACTGATTATACCATTATTCTTGTTTTTGGGAAAAATGCAAAACCTAACAATTTTTCAGTGTTTTTATCCTTTATGGAGAGAGGTTCCTGATTTGGTAAAGACGGAATTAAATTCTTAAGTAGGCATTGCGAATAGGTTCACGCTTGGGTATGCTGACCCGACAACCAACGACTTTTTAGGAAATTATTTTGGAATCTCTTTTTATAGCGATAGAAAGTTTTCTTGTGAGCATACCTCCTTTGCTACAACTACTTCTTGGTGTTTTTGTGATGATAGGATTGATAAAGCTTTTCATGTTCACGGTGGATTTTATTGAAGATCGCCGCGAAGGGGAAAAATAACTTCTAATTTCCATCATAGTTGAAATTGCATGAGGTCGCATGCTAATACCAGTTCTCCCTTATATCTTTGCTCGATAATTTGGCGGATATTTTGTAAATCGCAAGGTGGATAAAAATGAGTGAGGCATAGTTTTTTACAATTCGCTTCAGCTGCCAGTTTTCCTGCCAGTGTGGGTCCTAAATGGCCATCCGATTTTTCTTTATCTGGCCAGGCACATTCCAGAATCATTAAATCTGCCTCCCTTCCTAGTTCGATCATGCCTTCGCAGTAATCGGTATCGCCCGAAAATGCGACAGATTTACCTTTCTCGTTGGTGAAGCGAAATCCCCGGCTCATTGCAATATGTTTCACTTTTCCCGTCTTAACTTTTATTGTGCCGAATTCTTTAGTTTCTTCATCAATTTCTATGATTTTTAATTTATATTCTGTGGGCTTTAACCAGTGTTTGAAAGCCAGCATAAGTTTGTCAAAAAAGTCCTGGAATCCTGGTCCAGCAATAATTTCCAGGTCTTTTTTTCTGGCATCTAGTTGATAACGTGAGCCAAACAAAAAAGGAATGAGATCGCACATATGGTCAGGATGATTATGCGTAAAGAAAATTCGATCAATATCGTGGTAGGTGATTCCTAGGTTCAGGAGTTGCCTCAAGTTTCCGTAACCAAAATCAATGAGGGTATTGACCTTTTCGCATTGTATAAGGAATCCAGAGGAGTTGCGCTGTAAAGATGGAACCGCTGTGCCCGAACCCAATATTGTAATTTTCACCCTATTTATTCAGTAAGCAGATTTAATTGCATCCAAGATGGATGTTTCCAGATTACTCCAATTGGCTTCAGGTTTTTTTGTGACGGAAATAAAATCCGCCATTAAAAATACCTGAGTTACTCCATCAATGGCAAATAACGCTTTTGCAACGGGAGATTCTTCGGCCGCTTCGGTGTTGGCATACGTTTTATGTCCAGATTCAATTGCATTACAATTGAGCGTGTACTTCATTGCGTTTTCGTTAGGGGTGGTTGAGATACTTACTTCGACTGCCATATTTATTCCTTTCTATATGCTAGGTTCGATTTGATTTTCTGAAGATACCAAAAGAACTGGTGTAGCCATGCAAGAATGTGGTATTTCCTACAGGACCTATTTCGCCATTACAGAAAAATCCTCCTAAAGGAATTTCCCCAAGTTTGTCGCGAAACATATTTGTATCGTGGTTTGCTTCTCCATAAAGATATTTCCCTCTTCCAAGGCAGGAAAACAATAATGCGCCTCTAGCGTTTTCAGCCTGGCCTTGAGAAAGGTACCGTGCGAGCATGACATCTAGATCTTCGGCCGACATATTTTTATCACGAAGATGAAATTGTACGAGTTGTCCCGTTCTTAAAAGTGCGCCGATAGCAAGCGCTCCTGATTCCCGGTCGACGCCCATCAAATTTCGAATGAGAAAATCTCCTTGTTTTGGATCATCTTTCATAGGATTCATTTCGATTCCCAGAAACAACGAAGTTTGTAAAAGTTTTTTGTCGGAATCAGAGAGGGTTTCGTTGAGGTCTTGCAATACTTCCAATGTAGGATTTCCGTCAAGCTTCTTTAGCAACGTATCCTGACATTCTGTGATTTTCATGGGTTTGCCGATAGGGCGGCATCCCTGTGCCACGATAGTATCTAATTCTATATCACCGCTCAGAGCAATGCCGATCAAACCGTTGTCATAGATTTTGTCTGCCAGGTAAAGTGCATTTCCACCTAAAGCTTGAGCACCGCTAGCCAGTCCTCCCACCTTTTTGCTATTTGGATAAGCAAAGTCCACTCCGGCAAGAAACTCTTCCCCGCGGAAAGAAAAAGGGTCTGCGAGAAAAATAAAATGTGGTTGGTCTTCAATATTTACATTTAACCAATCGCGCCAAACTGAGGGCGAAGTGTCTTGGTCGGGTAGTTGTTTTGTCTCAGAATAAAAGGGTTGGATTTTTACCCCGGGCATTTTGGCACAGGTAATACTGAATGCGGCCTGTTGCTCGACTTCCTCTCCATTACCAATAATACCTCCTCCCGAACACCCAAAAAGCACTCCTGGCTTGAAATATCGGTTAATGAGCTCGGGTACTTTGTCATAAAAATCTCTGTATTGGGGGGCAATAAATATTATTGTCAAATCGGCTTCTTCGCCTTCTAATTGCCGAATAATTTCTTCAATAGCCTCTTGGACCGCTGTATCTATATCTGCTTGTTTTGATAGGGCAGAAACCCATTTCATAATTTGCTCCTTTTATTATTTTTAAAATGATCGAGATATTAGATGCTCAACCTATTAACGGGATTTTCCGTTTAAAAATTTCAACACAGATTCTGCTGCCAGGTTCCCATTCTGAATGCAGTCTGGTATGCCGATACCGCGGTAAGCGCTGCCTGCCAGAAATAATCCCGGATAATTTTTCAAATCCTCCATTATTGAATCAATTTTCTGGGAGTGGTTTACATGATATTGAACATTCGATTTGTTATTTTTAAATACCTTGCAGAAAATCGGGCTCTCTGTAATACCCATTATTTGGTGTAAATCTTTTCTAACCAGGGCTTCCAAAGTTTTCGCATCTTTTTCTGCGATCTCTTCCTGAAGTGCCCCTCCTACATAACAGCGCAGCATTACATGTCCTTTCGGAGTACGATGGGGAAACTTAGAAGAAGTCCAGGTGCAGGCTAGGATACTTCGTCCTTCAGCCTTTGGCACGACAAACCCAAACCCATCCAAAGAGTGAGAAAACCCTTCTTTTTTATATCCTAAGGTTACCGTAGCGGTGGAGACATAATGGATACTGTTTAACAATTCTGCTGAATCGGGAGCTGTTTGTTGTAAAAGTTTTGCAGTGACAGTTCCTGGTGTAGCAACGATAACGGCATCCACTTGATTCTCCGATCCATCATCAAGTTTCACATGCCATCTCTTTTCATTTCTTTCAATGCCCACAACTTTGGTACCAGATTTAAATTGAATATCGGGTGATTTTTTTATAACAGCATCGACCATTTCTCCAAGACCATCTTTTAAAGTCATGAATAAGGAGTAAGAACTGGACGGGCGTTTGGCCGCATTCATAAGCATAGCTTTTTTGCGGGCCAGCATTCCGAGAATGAGCGACCGATATTTTTTTTCTGTTTCCACAAACATAGGGAAAGTGCTGGCAATACTCATTTTTTCCGGGTCACTGGCATATATGCCTGCGAGCATAGGCTCAGCCATTTTGTTGAGCGCTTCTTCGCCCATTCTTCTACGTACGAAAGAAGCCAAACTTTCATCACCGTTATCTTGCTTTTTAGGAATTAACAGATCGAAAGCCATACGAATTTTCCCTGGTAAGCTGAATAAAGAGGTCAGCGCAAAGGGTAAAAATTTTGTTGGGATCATCAAACTTAACCCATCGGGCATGGTCACCAATTTACCACCAGTATAAACAAAAGTACTAGGCGCACCTGGATTGGTGCCAGTAAGCCGATCTTCTAGGCCTAGCTGCTTACATAATTGGATTGCCGCTGGTTTTTGCGATATGAATGAATCGGGACCGCGTTCGATGATGAATCCATCTAATTTTTCTGTGGAGATTTTACCACCAAAATGGTTACTGCCCTCAAGCAAGATACATTCTAGATTGGCACCCTCTTTGATTTCACGTTGAATACGAAACGCAGTTGCCAAACCAGCGATGCCGCCTCCAATGATAATAATTTTTTTCATATTTTCATTATGTCAGGTTTTGTTTGCAAAAAAAAGTTGCATTAGTTTTTCGCAAGCAAGAAGAGATCAGCTTTTAGCAGTTTTTCTTTTTGGGAAAATTTATATAAATCAACGGCTCTTGATCCGAAGTCATTTTTTTGTTCTTGTTAAAGGGATATATTATGATTTTATAAACTAGAATAGTGACAAAAAAAAAGAGAGTTATTTGGAAGACAATATTGATTTAATTTTCCTTGTAAATATATTTTACTTTTTCAATCTCGGGGAATTCGGCCTTTAGGTTTTCTAATAATAGAGTTAATGCAATCGTTTGAGAGTCTTCCAAATCATGTCTAGATCCAATCACACAAATCCCTAAACTTGTTTCGTCGTATTCGGGGTAATGGGCTCCTATTTTTGATGCGTGCCTGCCCATTAAAATCTGTCCCTGAGAATCAATGATGTAATGAAAGCCAATTTCAGGTTGACCGTTATCAAGGTGAGCCTTTTTTATTTCCTCATAGGTAAGATTAGAGTCACCAGTAAAATGTACTAAAGCAAAGAATGTAGTGTCTCTTTTTTCCATTTTCAAAAATATAATAGAAGGCTTTTCCTGAGTTTATTGTTAATAAATTCTATTGGGAACATCTATAGTCGAAATTATTGGTTTTTGTCAATGTTTTGGTCTGTAAACCCTTTAGAATTTGGCATTTTTGCCGATAAAGAGGTGCTATTTTGCGTACAAAAGAACATTAAATTAGAGGCTAAAATTTGCCTCTTATCTCTAGAGAGAATTGTAACTTGTTAAATCAGATGCGCTTAAGCGGATTTTTAATAATAAATATTTTTTCATTACTCAGTTTGCTTGTAGTGAAAATTTATGTGTTGGAAGCATCGGCGATGGAAGACGATTCTTTGGACGCACTCCAACCTTATCTCTTTTTTTCTCTAAAAAATACTGATGATATTGAAGCTAGACAAGCGCCAACGATTGTCCGTTCTCGCTTTGTGAAGATAGATTTTAGTCTGTTAGCCAATCCTGAAGATAATTTTTTTGCAGAGCCTGATAATGAAATTCCTTTAATTTTAAATTTTTTTCAATCGACAGAGTTCTCGGTCCTAATTTATAAAATAAAGAAAAACCGATCCGGTAGTTACTCTTGGTATGGAAAGTTGCAAAATGTTCCCATGGGAAAGGTTGTTCTGGTGGTAAAAGATGGCGCGGTTTATGGAAATATATCAAAACCAAATTTTACTTATCAGATACGCCACATTGCCGACGGGATCCATGTAATTTACGAGATAGATCCTTCCAAATTTCCACCTGAAGTGGAGCCGATAATTCCAAATTTGGCACCTAATCCTTCCTCATTACCTAGTGAAGGTAAAATGACGAAAATTGAAGAGGCAACCATTTCTTCATTTTCAACCCAAAATAAAGATCTACCTTCAGATTCTTCCAAGGTAGGATTTGGTTATGATTCTAATGGGGATTTGTATATGGGGAATGTGGCTGGCTCAGATACTCTTGATTATTCGATTGATTCAGGTTCTTCTCTCGACTATATCCAGTCTGATGATGGCAGTGTGATTGATGTTTTGGTTGTCTACACCGCGGAGGCCCTTAATGCAGTTGGAGGAACCACTGCCGCCATGGAAACCCTCATTGACTTGGCAGAATCTGAAACCAATGAAGCATATTCAAATAGTGGTGTTGCGCATGTTATCAATGTGGTTCATAAACAACAAATAAGTTTTTCAGAAACCGGTCTTAGCAATGGTGCGATTTTATCTGCTGCTCAAAATGGTTCCATTTCAGGTCTTCATGATTTGAGAGATACGCATGGCGCAGATCTAGTACATGTTTTGGTAAAGGGAGATGATACATCTTGTGGTATCGCATATTTAATGGGTGCTGTAAATCCTACTTTTGAGGAATTCGCATTTGGTGTAACTCAGACTAATTGTGCCACGGGCAATTATACCTTTGGACACGAAATTGGACACAATATGGCTGCACGGCATGATCGAGCAGTTGATACTACAGAAGGAAAACCTTTTAACTACAATTTTGGGTATGTGGATATTCCAAGAAACTTTAAAACTATTATGGCTTACGGTAGCTATACTCGTATTCAAAACTTTTCGAATCCCGATGTTCTTAACCTTGGCGCTGTAACAGGTGTTGCGGAGGGAAATGCTAATGCTGCGGATAATCGGAAAACTTTTAATAATGTTGCGCTTACTACTGCAAATTTCAGAGAGTCGGTTGGTAATCAGCAGGTGGCTTCAATTGATGAACGAAATGCTCACAGGGTGATCGCCCCTTATTGGCAGTCTGATAGCTCATCTTATTCTTTTATTGCGGCTACCCATCCGTCCCTTGATGGTTTGGCTCCGCAAATAGGTGTTGAAGTTAAAGCCATCAAAAAAAATGGGGTGCAATTTGGTTCCTCGAAAACATTTACTATTGATAGGGGTGCTACAAAACGAATCTTTATTACTCGAAGGGGGCACCCCTCTATTAACAGTAACAATTTAACAGGTGTCGAATTAATTACAGGAAGTTCGAGTTTCCAGCACGGTTTTGTTCATATAGCACCCGTAGCAAGTAACCCGGAAATCTCTGTTCAAGGCTTTAGGGATGTTACGATGCTTAGTTTTTGGGGTGCGGTGGTGATTGAAACAAATACAACGGGATTTGCAATGGAATTCATTGGAGATATGCATGATAGCGCGGCAACACCCTCTATGGATAATATAGCCGGAGTAAGTGGGGTGGATTAACTTTACGTTCAGGGTTTCGGCACCAAAAAAGTATTAACTGAGCATTAAGTACATTAAAATGAAAACACAAAAATTCCTTCATATATTTTTTTTGGCCCTATTTGGTTCTCTTTGGCCTAATAATTTTAACTCGGTATGGGCATATGAGAATAAAAGCAGGGTAATTTCTGGATATTGGCAATCGGACTCCAAAAGTTATACCTTTATGTCAGTCACCCATGCATCTCTGGAAGGTTTAGCGACGCAAATTGGGTTGGTGGTCAATGCTATACAAAGTGATAAAACAGCGTTTGGTACGGCTTTGACATTTACAATTTCTTCACGGGAAACAAAAAGAATATTTATTACCAGAACTAACCATCCATTTCTTTCACCCACGACGATACCCACCGCAGCCTTCATAATTGGAGACTCTGATTTTCAACATGGGCATATTAGAATAGACCCTGTTTCAAGCAACCCTGAGGTCCATACACCATCCGGATCCGGCTTTAGAGATGTCACCATGCTAAATTTTTGGGGTGCGGTAGTGATTGAAGCAAATACAACTGGGTTTGCAATGGAGTTTATTGGAGATATGCATGACAGTAAAGCCACATCCAGTATGGATAACTCTGTTCCTGTTAGCGGAGTAAACTAGATTATGAATACTAATAGAATTATGGCAGGAATAACTTTTTTGAAGAGTCTTGCAGGGATACTATTTTTGCTGTTTTTGTTTGCTAATCAAGCACAGGCGCAGGTGCCCGAAACAAATTCAAAAGCACGTGTAGTTATATCTCCTTATGCGCAAGCAGTGCCCAATAACAGTTATACCTTTATTTCCGTGAGCCATCCCTCGCTAGATTCCGCACTGACCCAAATCGGGGTAGGTTTAGAAGTAGTCGGTATGTCAACGGTGGTAAATACTGCTTCGGGCCGCGCAACTATTTTCACTATTGACGCTGGAGAAACCCACCGAATTTTCGTAGCTAATAATTCGCACTCAACACTTACTTCATCGTTTGTAGACTCTAGAACACATATAATTTTTACTCAGGATACAGCCCAATTTGGAAGCATAAGAGCCGTTGGAATAAATGAAGATCCGGCTACCGCTACCACCGTTAAAGGGATTAACAAATTTGACAATCTGTCTCAATTGGATTTCTGGGGAGTAGTATATGTTGAATCTAGCGGTACCGGTTTCCCAATGGAATTCCTCGGCGACGCACACGATTCAACCATTGGTAGAAATTTTCATACCAGCGTGTTGGGAGGCGCCTCGGGAAAATCGGCAGGAATCGCTCGAGGAGTAAACTAAGCTCTGATGTTAATTTTTCTGTTTGATAAAATAAAAACTCATTTCAGGGACAGAGCGCCCAAAAAGATTGCAGCTTGCAAGGTGAAGTAAATCAAGTATAGGTATGAACTTTTATTTCCGGATCGAGTTGGAATTTAAGGTGGTTTTCTATAGCGCGTAAGGTTCCCCCCGTAGAACTGGGACAACCGCCACAGGCACCTTGATAGCGAATTCTAACAATAGAACCATCCACTTCAATTACTTCCAGGCCGCCACCGTCATTTGCCAATGCGGGTCGGATAGATGAATCTAAAACCGCCTCGACAATAATGACTTTTTCGTCATCAGAAAGCTGCGGATATTTTTCCTTGTCAAAGTCATCGAGTATAGAAGATGAAACTTCGTCATCGCCCTCTTCATATTTTTGCAAATCTGCTTCAATGATGTTCTTGATTTTATCTTTGAAAATTACCCATAGATCAGGCGATTGAAGGGTAATAGAAACAAAATTTTCTCGGCAATAAACAAGATCAACAATTTCCAGGGCAAAAATATTTGTGGCAAAAGTATCTGAATCCAAATAGCCACCTGCTTCAATGGTTTTTGAACCAGAATCCAAAACGCTCTGGTTTAAAATAAACTTAACCGCTCGCGGGTTTGGAGTGAGTTCAATTTCTTTTACTTGAAAGGCTTCTTTCATAAGTTTCTTTTTGAAAGAGGGTTGGCTGATTTTTCAGTTAATTTTTAATGTTTACTTTCTGCAAGCTCGCCATTATCAAAATTTATTGTATCAGGTTCATGTTTAAACAATAAATAAAAATGTCTTTTTATCTCAATATACGGTTGGGCAATAATAAAAATAAGTATAAAGAGGGGTTGTATGATTGATTAGGAGATTCTCAGAAAAATTTCCGACAAGTAACGGATAGGTATAAATTTCCCGAATACCTTCACCAGATTTTTAATTTATTTGACGATGAATGAAATTCGCTAGAAAAGGATATAAATCTGAAAATGAAGGGAAATATCATTTTTTTTCAAATTGAGTCTGGCAAATTAATATTTACCGCGTATAGCAGATGCGACCTCTTGCTTATAAAAATGATTCAGAGTTTTATGTAGAGAGGGAGTTAAACTAGGTAAATCACTGGCACTGCAATTGTGAAGAACCTGTTCTGGTGTTTTGGATCCTGGTATCACTACGGAAACGGCTTCAAAATCCAAAATCCATCTTAAAGCGGTTAAAGACAACGATTTTTCTTGCGGGGTTATAGCCTCTAACTGTCCAACAAGTTCAATCCCTTTTTCAAAAGAAAGCCCGGAAAAAGTTTCTCCAATATTGAAATGTTCTCCATCTCGATTATAGTTGCGGTGGTCATTAATAGGGAAAGCAGTTGTTTTGATAAAATTTCCACAAAGCAGGCCCGATGCAAGTGGAAGGCGGACAATGAGAGCCACCTTTTTTTCCAAAGCCAACTTAAATATGGATTCGATCGGTTTCTGGCGTAAAACGTTAAAAATTATTTGTAGGGATGCAATTCCATCCTGATTTAGACAAAGCTCTGCCTCTTCCATAGATTCTACACTGAGTCCAAACTCTTTAATTTTGCCTTCTTTTTTTAAAATACGGAGCCAATCAAAAACTTCCCCTTGTTTAATTATTTCAGTAGGCGGGCAATGAACCTGAGTGAGATCGATACAATTAACCCCAAGTCTTTTCAGGGATTCTTCAGTATGCTGACGAAATTGTTGGATCGAAAAGTTATCGAGACCGCCTGGTGTTGGGAACCGTCCCAGTTTAGTAGCGATATAAACTTTTTGAGAAGAATTTTTAAAAAAATTTCCTAATCGTGTCTCGGAAAGGCCTTCTCCATAACAATCGGCAGTATCAAAAAAATTAACCCCAGAACCTACTGCAGCGGCCAGAACTTTTTCTGCGGTAGCATTGTCGACATTGCCCCAGTCGGCTCCCAACTGCCAGGTACCCAATCCAATTTCTGATATTTGCCAATCTGTATTACCAAACTTTCTATAATTCATTCTTGCCTCAAAAGAAAAGTGTTACATTAAACAGATGACCCATAATTTATTGCAACCCATTCTGTTAGATGTTTCCTCTGAAAACAAGAGAGGTTCTTATTTTTGGGTAAATTTCCACCTTTTTTTTCTTATAGCCTTAATTTCTGTGTTTCCTGTTTGGGGAGGGGAAACCGATTTTAAAACTTTCCGCAAAGCAGTGCAAAAGGAAATTAAAATACAAAAAGAAATTATACGACAGGACCCATTGGACTTTCTTTCGTATTTTGAGTTGGGGTTGGCGTATTTAAAACTTGGTCGTCACGAAGAAGAGGTTAAGGCTTACCAAGAAGCTTTAAGTCTGAATCCTAAATCTGCTCAAACGCATTATAACCTGGGGGTGGCGTATGACCATTTGCAAGAGGGAGATAAAGCCATACATCATATGCAAGTGGCTCAAGGTTTATATGTTGCCCAGAGAAATCACCGGAAAATCCGAACCACTCAGCGACAATTAAAACGGTTTTATTATAGCTATCCGGAAGAATTGCGAACTTTAAACTTGAAAAAATGAAAAGTCAATGAACGCTAATTTCTATTTAGCGGATAGGCCTTAAAACTTTAAAACTAAATAAAAAATCATAAAGAATTTTAGAGGATTGTATTTATGCCCCCATTTTTTATATTGTTTGTGGCATTTGTGGCTCAAGGGAACGATTAAACGGCATGTTTTTTTTAAGGCGCACAGAAAAAGTGATTGCCTTCTGCCCTATGGAGCCATTGGTTTCTGGTTAAAAAGGTGTGGTGGATTTTTATGTAATTAGTCCCAATGGAGGAATTTTTTTATAACCCGAAAGAGCATTAAATTTGGTAAAATTTTAATACTTTTAAATGATACGCTTATAGCATCGGTATTAGCTATAGAAAATTATCTAATGGAAAAAGATTTTGAAGCTTTAAAAGCTCGACTTCGGTTAATTTGTGATCGCTTGGATGAAGACGAACAACAATATTTTCGTCCACTAATCAATAACTTTAAAGGTCATACGCAAGAGTTTCAACGGATCATGCGCGATCTTGGTAAATTTGGCGAGAAAATTAGTGATGGCAGTAAGTTCAAAGTGTACCGTGAAGTGCAGCATTTATTTGACGATGCTTTCAGGAAATAAAGCTGATTCTAGGAAATGATAGAGGCCGCCCATATAACCGTTCACGGTCGGGTGCAGGGTGTTTGGTTTCGTGCAGGCACTAAAAAAAAAGCCGAGGAGCTAGGTTTAACCGGTTGGGTAAAGAATCGGCCAGATGGTACTGTTGAAATCCATGCTCAAGGTGGAAAATCGCAGCTCGAAAATTTTATAACATGGTGCCGTCAAGGAACACCCGCTGCGAAGGTCGCTTGCTTAGACATCGACGGGTCGAAAGCACAACAAGAATTTACATCTTTTGATATCTATCTATGACCAAAAAAACTAACCGATGATCTTACTCGAAGAATTGATAAAAAACCCCTGTATTTTATTCCTTAAATTTTACTTTAATTTTTAATTCTCTTCCCTTGCGGAGGAGATTGAAGGTAGAACGGTCGGTGAAGTTTTTGTTTTGCAGTTGTTCCAAGACCTCTTCAACGCTGGAAATTTTTTGACCATCCATATGCATTAATAAGTCACCTTTCAGCATTCCTGCTCTTTTGGCGTTGGTGTTTTCCATCACTTCCATTATCATTATGCCCTCTTGTTTTTGTGCCAATCGTACACCCAGTCGCACGTTGTCGGGAACTTTATATTCAACTTTCCAGGCGTAATCGGCCGCAAAAAGCGGTATCGATACTTTTTCTACCTCCATCTCTCGGTCTTTTAATTTTTCCGGTACATGAGTGACAGTGGGTTGAATAATTGAATAGGAGTGCGGTACCCGGCGAAAGGCACGTTTTGGTATGCCAAATCCATATTGAACATGAAAGCCGCCGCTCAGAACGACCAGTTTAGTGTCTTTATACTTTGGGTTCATTAAAAATTGAGAAACAGTTTGCGCCATGGTTTCCTCCCATAGAAGTAACATTCGATATGGTTTTTCCAGCACCTTATTTGTCCCGCGGTGCCCTCCGAAAGCGGCCATGGCAAAGGCCCGGTGATAAGGATCTTGTTCATTCAGCGCAGGGTAAAATGTGCCATCGGGTGCTGGATCACCTGAACGAAAACTGTTTTCAACTTCACGCGTTGATTTTAGCCCAATCAAAGGTAATTTGTGACTATGGGCAAAATCAAAAATAGGCTTATAAAGTTTATAACCCGTACCCCAGTTTTTATGGAAGAGTTTTTTAAGCTCTTTCATAGAGAGTTTGCCCGCATTCCATTGGTCCAGTTCTGACTGAGCCGAGCGGCGGAACATTTCTAATCCAATCGCTACCGGAAACTGCTCGGATAAACTTTTAATAATTTGCAGTTGTACTCTATGGGCTTCGATATTGTCGTGTGTTTCTCCAATATAAATCACTCGAGATGTTGCCACAGAATCCATCATCTGGGAGAAATTGACAGTCAGGCCGGTCGGCAGATGTAGAATTTGCCCGGTTTGCAGGTCCCCTAAATTTAGATAAGGTGAGCCTGAATTTGGAACGGTAAACTCTTCGGTTTGGCCTTTCTTGGCAAAAAGCAACAAACAAAATAAAAAAGATATGGCAAGAAAAATTCGAATGGTTTTTGTGATAGAGTTGGGTTTAATCATTTTCAGCTATTGACTTTACAAGTATTTTTGTTGATAATTTCATGCTTCATGCTCAAGCAGGATTTCAATTCTGTTTTTTTGTGGGAAAATACCCGAGAAAACGGATTTCCCTCAAAAAATCCATGGATTAGTTCCATTCATTTAACTAGGAGGCAAAGGTTTTTGGAAGTAACAGTTTACCAAAATCAGGTTGAAAAAGCGTTAAAAGTCCTTAAAAGGCAAATGACAAAAGAAGGGTTATTAAAAGAATTGAAACGTCGTCGTTTTTACGAAAAACCCTCCGTCAAGAAAAAGCGTAAACAGAAAGAAGCTAAGAAGAAAAGAAAGGCCGCCTTGCGTCGCATGCGGTCTTATAATCGTATCTAATTTTCGATAATTCTCTCCTGGATTAAGATCCGTTCTAACTTTCTAAACTTCATCAGTTCTGGTATCCATAAAGTTCTGGGTTTAATACTTTCTGATAGTTAGCTGTCTAAATTTTTCTGTCGCAATGCCTCGTAGAAAATCACCGCAGCCGCGGCCGAGGCATTTAAGGATCCTAACGAACCCTCCATAGGAATATTGAGGGTGGCATCACAGGATTTTTTTAACAAAGGACGAATCCCTTTTTCTTCTCCTCCTATTATTAAAACTGTTGGCGCATCAAATTTATATTGATAGCAGGGAGTATCGCCATCTGGGATTACCGCGGCAATCCAAAAGCCAGCTTTTTTTAATTTCTCGATTCCGCGGACTAAGTTTGTCGTCCCTGAAATTGGAAGATGTTCTATGGCCCCCGAAGAGCATTTCGCAACAGTTTCATTTAGGGTTGACGTGCGATTTTTAGGAAGGATCATTCCTTGGATTCCCAATGTTTCAGCGGATCGTATAATAGCCCCTAGGTTTTGTGGGTCTTGAATGCTGTCGACAGCAACAAGAATTGGTAAACGAGACCTTTTAAAAGCAAGTTCGATGAGTTCTTCTAGTTTCAAAGTTTGAATGATTGCAAAAACCCCAACTATCCCTTGATGATTATGATTACGATATATTTTTTGAAAGTCTGTTTTGGGAATAGTTTCAATGGGAACTTTATTTTTATGTGCCAAATCAATTAATGGTTTAAGGCGAACCTGAGTTTTTCCATGCTCAATAATGAGTTTATAGCAACGACGTTTACTAGCTTTTAAGGCTTCGAATACCGGGTTGAGTCCATAAACAGTGGATTTATCGAATGATTTCATATTTGATGAAAATTATTACCTTGCACAGAAGATCATTAAAGCTTTGGAATTTTATAGACTCGGGGCTTTAATTCATCTATAACTTTATGAAAATAATGGTCTTATTTTGCCAAGAGGCCTTGGCGGCTAATTTCATTTTTTAATCTTATAGCCTGTTCCTCTACAGAAAAAATTCAGGTTATTGTAACCTTTTTCACCCATCCTCAATATGCCGATTTCAAAAAAAAGGATACTTTTTTATTTTTTCATCCTTTCGCTTATTGTCATGTTTTCCATTTTTTCTCTGGCCTATTATCAACTTCAAAACCTTGGGGAACTAAAAAAACTGGCCATAGATAAAATAGAGGAATTAACGGGGCGAGAGGTTTCTATTGACGATGCAGAGGTTGATATTGTTAACGGGCTTAGCATTCTCCTCAAAGACGTTTCTGTCAAATCTCGTTGGGATTCGGAACCGGAATTAACGGCGCAAGGGGTAAAAGTTGTTGTTAAACTTCTTCCGCTTTTAGAGAAAAGAGTTGAGATTCAACAGATCAAAATCCTGGGATCATCGCTTAGAGTTGTCCGAAATGCTTCGGGGGAATTCAGCTTGGGAGATATTCAAAAATGGATCTCGTTGCCTTCGGACAGTAGAATATTTAGAGTATTGAAAGTAAGCTTGATGAATCAAATCATGGTGGAAGATGGCTCCATACAATTCTTGGATTATTTAGACCAGCCAAATGGTAAGCCACTCAATTTCGAAGTCGATCATGTCCATTTTTCTATTCGAAAAATTTTTCTCAAATTTCCTTTCCAGTTTATCTTTAAGGGTGAAATTCCCAACAGTGGGCCTTCGACTGCTTTTCAGATTATAGGATCTTTTGATGGTTTTTCCGAAGAAACTCGATCCAAAGGCATCCCAATTGACGGAAACATCCGTTTAAATTCATTAAAAGTTTCCAAGTTTCAACCTTATTTGAAAAAAGTCTTAGGAAGCACCCCTTTAAATAGTTGGTTATCGATTGATTCAAGTTTTTCAGGAAATTTAGGCGGGGCTTTTAAAACCGAAGGCGTTTTGGAATATTTTTCGGATACCCCGCAAAAGTCAGTTGCGATTAGTGATGTGGGCGCTCCTAACCAAGATGGGATCAAGTATAAACTTTCCATGGGGAAAAATTTTATTAATTTTGAGGAATTAAAATTAGAAACAGGCCCGTTGCAATTTAAAGCCAGTGGTTCGTTAAAGAAAATCTTCTCCAAAGATCCTGCTATTTTCATAAATCTGAAAACGGATTTTTTTAAGGTGAATAGAAGTAGTTATTATCTGCCTATGAAGTTTTTTCCTGAGGTATATCATGCCGTAATTCAACAAACATTCAGAAACGGATCGGTTAAATTTAATTCATTTAAATTTGATGGAACAATTAATGAACTTAAGGAAATATCCAAACCTGTAAATCGAAAAAAGATTACTGGCGAAATCGAAATGAAAAATGTGGATTGGCAGAGTCCGCTTCCTCCGCTCGAAAAAGTTACTGGAACTTTTAAGGTGCATGATGGTAACAGCAGCTTTTATATTCAAAAAGCTCATTATAAAAATCAACCTTTGACTGATTTAACTGGGACCATCGATAATTTTTCAACCCATCCTGTAGCCGATCTGTCTTTAGATAATACGGTAGATATGGCGCAATTTCACCTTGCGCTAAAAGAGATATTTAAAGAGGATCCTATTCATGACACATTATCTATGTATTCCGATTTAAAAGGCTTGGCGAAATTAAGATTGGATGTCAAAGGACCACTAGAAGATTTTAATAAGCTGACGGTAGCAGGTGAAGTTTCTTTCCAATCTGTATCCCTGGAAGAAAAAGATTTTAAATCTAGAATTGAAAACCTAAATGGGAAAATTATTTATAAACATACTCCCGAAATAGCGCAAAGAATTAGGGAGCCATGGGTAGGGATCCTGCAGTATAAAAACCTTTCCGGAAATTTTTCAAACAGCAAGTTTACCGATTACAACGGAGAACTGGGTTACAGTAATGGAGAGTTAATGGAAAGGGCAACAATCCTATATCATTTGAATTCCAGCGATTTACATTTGATCATGAATGAAGGTTCTGATGGTAGAATTTTAGAATGGCAGAAAGGGCTGCATTTTAATTCCGGAAGTGTACTGATCAAATATCGTTTTGAGCATAACCCTGAAAAACCAGAGACAAAAAAAGAGTGGGGCGAGGTTGAACTAAAAAACCTGTCGATAAAATATGAGGATCGGTTTCGAAGATTAAAAGGTTTAAAAGGAAAGATCTACTACGATGAAGAAAAAATTCGAGTAGAAAATGTTGCCGGTCGATATGGAGATTCCTCTTTGTTGCTGGAAGGTGAAATCGATCGCACGAAACCATCGAACCCAGAATTTTCCTTGCGTCTGAAGTTTCCCGAGCTTCTGAAAAAGGATTTAAAAGATATTCCTTTTTTTGATGATTTTAATTTTTTAGGTCCTGCAAATATTTCAATGAATATTAATGGGACTCCTGAAAATATTAAATTTGACCAACAGGCAGATCTGACAACTACAAAATATAAGATTGCCAGTTTTATTCAGAAAAAGGAAAATACTCTTAATCAGTTTAAATCAAAAGGGACTTTCTCTAGCAAAGATGGTTTAGATATCGATAATTGGGTCTACCAATTGGGTGGTAACAAGGTTTTGGGCTCTATTAAGATTCCTGATTTAGATAACCCGAATTTTGTTGTTAAATTGGAATCACAAGAGTTTAAAGCTGATGCATCGCATCAGCTTTCTAAATCTTGGACAGCTGGGGGCCATATAGATTTTGTTATCTATGGAGAAGGAAACCTAAATAAGTTAGAAGATTCTGAGCTTGAAGGGAAAGTAAACTTAGTCAACTTAAAGATCAAGCCTGAAAAAATATCTTCCGATCTCACTCTCAATGCCAAATTACGTTTTAAAGAAAATAGGTTTGATATTCGATCAGCGAATGTTGCTTTGGCTGATAGCAAATTTAATTTTAGTGGTATTTATGAGAGAAGTGATGTCCCTAATTTGGAGATAAAACTTACAGGCAAAAAACTAGATATTAATGAATTAATGGAGGAGTCGCAGCAAAAAGATGCGAAGGTATTAGATTTGTTTACCAAAACGGACTTTTTCAAGAAGGCTAAAGGACAGATCCTTTTTGATGTGGGGCAATTACATTTTCGAATGTTGCAGTTAAATAATGTTAAAGGAAAAATTTCCCTAAAGGATAAAAGCTTGCAACTATCCGACTGGAAAATTGGAACGAACCCATTGGTCAAAAGCTCCGGAAACTTTAGCGTTGACGAGATGGGAGTCAATACCTTTGGTGTAAAAATAGCTGCGAAGAATGTCAAAACGG